>NZ_JASJDK010000198.1 GCF_030065675.1 Mastigocoleus sp. MO_188.B34
TTTAAACCTTTATTTTGAAGTCTATCTATGATTTTTAACTAATAGTTTGGCATAACAGGTACTGAAGAACCAAATTTTTAGAGGTAACTAGCTTTTGTTTTGTGAATAAATACGCTCAAATAGTTTATTTGTAATACCTATCATAGGAAACATTATTATCGCATAGGGAATAAATGATTGAGTAATATTTTCAGTTGATGTTGTATCATCGAACATCAAAGTAATAAAAACTCCTAGACCAACTAGAATTCCACAGATAATACCAGAGTAAACATATCTTGGTAAAAGGGTCTTAATATTTATCTCTTTCTGATTGATGAATTTATCAAAAGCATCTTCAAGAGTACATTGAATTAATCCACCGAATAATCCAGCAAGAGCAGTGAATAATATACTCCTATCTACTTCTGTTAGCTGAGAGAAAAAAGATATTCCTTCGTTCATCACTCAAAATGTTTTATTCTTATGATTAACTCTTGAGTACTCGATATTTGATTATGACATACTTGATTTGTATACATTAGTTCCCAGAGGTCGCCAGATATATTCAATGTTTGGCTGTTGATTAATTTTGTTTATGGACATCTCACCTGGGACAAAACCATGCTTGGTATAAAAACAACAAGCTTTTTTATTAGTTTGTAAGGCCGTGAGTTTAAGACCTTGGGGACAAATTGTTTTAGCTTTATTGAGTAAAAGTGTACCAATACCTTTATTTTGAAAGATTGGATCTACAAAGATTTGGTTTAACTCACCTGTGTTCTTGCTGTTGTCAGTTCTAAATACTACGATAAATCCCACTACCTGATATTTAACATCTGCGACCCAAACTTCACCTCTGCATACAAGTTCATCACGAAATCGCTTTTCCCATAGACGGTAAGGCTGTGGATGTTGAATATCTGGGAATGAAGAATGCCAAGTTTTGTACCAAAGTTGAACTACTTTGCTCAAATCTTGCGATTTATAAATTCTAATTATTGCTTTCATCTGTCGAAGATTTGGGGTATTGGAAATAGAAATTTATAAATACCTAAGTCATAAATTTTGAATATATAAAAAATCTTGTATTACAGCAGCAATAGGAATCTTGTGTGAATTTCATGTGGCGGTTACCGATCCCTTCCCTAGTATTTGACAAGTTTTACTCAGCTTTGATCGACAATCTAATTCCCAACAGAATTAATACCGACCTAAAACAAGGAATAAGTGTTTTAGGTCGGTAGACACCCTGATGACTAAAAATAATATTCCCCCATACAAGTCTAAGTTGACCACCAAAGATTAAAGTTTTAAGCATAAAAGTTAATTTATTGATGGCTACCGATTGAAAGCAAACACATCGAGGCTTTGCATAACATTACTTTGCAAGATTTTTGAAATCAAGCTATTAACACAGCTCCATCTTGCTTATAATTTAAGAAAAGAAAAATAACTAACTTAAGAAAATTTGGTTGCGAGCAACAAATCAATAGACCCAAAAACAACAACTTCGAAATTTATCAATTTATGCTTCTGCAATTATGTCCTTGTAAGAACTTACTGCTTGAAAACTTTTTCCACTTTTATCAGAAAATTTAGTGAATAGCTGCGGTTGATATAGTGTTGCTAGTTTAGGAGTTATTTAACGAGATTTCAACTAAAAAAATCTCAATCAGGGGTAATCCACCTAGTGCTTAAATAGCTATATTATGATATATGAATTACTTCAATCATTTGCAGAGCATCTCCGACTGCTCTCATTTTTTTCTTGAATGAATTGTTAAAAGTAAGGGAATTGCAGCTTGGAAGGCGAACCACATCCTATACCTATTATTTGCCCTAGATTTTATTGAGCTTTGAGGTGATCGTTAAATTGCTATTGCGAATAGCCTGCGACTTCCTTAAAGCTCCAATGTACGTTCCATTGAATTACCTCCGTTGTATTCAATACCCATTACTGTGTAGCTTGATATGGGGCAACAGAAATCAAGACGAAAGCGTGGTGTTATCCTTACCACCAAAGGTTTAAATAAATTCTTTGAAGCAAGAGAATCGCAAGAAGTTGAGAAAAATTATGGATATCGATATACATTAGAGGAATTAAGCGATCGCACAGGCTTGGTTCCAATGACAATAACCAAGGTTTTGAATTGTAAAGCAGGAGTTGACAAACAAACGCTCTTGCAACTTTTTCAAGCTTTTGGTTTGGAATTAAGAAAAAGCGATTATACGTTTCCAACTCCAGCATTGATAAAAAGTCAATCAGAGACACTCCCACAAACTGATTGGGGAGATGCGATTGATGTATCAGTTTTTTATGGACGTGAAGACGAGCTTAAAAATTTACAAGATTGGATTGTGAAAGATTGCTCTCGCTTTGTAGGGATTTATGGAATTGGTGGAATCGGTAAAACAGCTCTTTCAGTCAAGTTAGCTCAACGAATTCAAGAAAAATTTGAATTTGTTATTTGGCGTAGTATTCGCAATTGTCCTTCAGTTGAAGAAATTATTGGCAATTCCATCCAGTTTTTTGCTGGTGATAAAACAATAAATTTACCAGAATCTTTGTTTAATAGGTTATCCTTATTTCTTCATTATCTAAAAGCTCATCGCTGTTTACTAATACTCGATGGCATAGAAACAATTTTTCAAGGTGGGGAGCCTGTAGGACAATATCGGGAAGGATACGAAGGTTACAGCGAGTTATTTAAATTGGTAGGAGAAACTTCTCATCAAAGCTGTTTGCTGATGACATCTCGGGAAAAACCCAAGGAGATTATCTCTTTAGGTGGTGCTAGTTTACCGGTGAGGTCTTTACAAATTGTAGGTTTAAAAGCAGCAGATGTGAAAGCCATTTTGAATTCCAAGGGAATATTTAATATTAGCGATACCGAATGCTTGCGACTAATTCAGTCCTATGGGGGGAATCCCCAAGCATTAAAGATAGTTGCAACATCAATTCAAGATTTATTCGCTGGCAATATTTCTGAGTTTTTTGCTCAAAATATAACTGTGTTTGGTGACATTCAGGAGTTATTAGACCAACAATTTAATCGATTATCACTTTTAGAACAGGAAATTATGTACTGGTTAGCAATGAATCAAAAACCAGTCAAACTCAATCAATTTAGTCAAAATATTACTTCTCCTGAAAAACTACCCCAAGTATTGGGAGCAGTGGAATCTTTGAGACGGCGATCGCTATTGGAGAATAATGCTGGTTTCTTCAGTCTGAAATCAGTAGTCAGGGAGTATGTAAATCAAAAAAGATTGGTTGAGGGAGTTTTTAAGGAAGAAAATGAGTTGGTAATTGGTATAATACGCCCGCACTGCTAACGGAGTGAGTGGTAATTGGGGTACCCGCCCGCACGCACTGCTTTCGCAGTGAATGGGGATTGGGGATTAGCAACTGGGGACTGGGGATTATTTACTTCTGAATCCTGACTCCTGATACCAAATCCGATTTTTAAAACCCCTTTATATTTTTTTGGGATTTCCCCCCATACTCCCCATACTCCCCACACTTCCCTCTCTCATTCTAAAAGGGGTAATTAACCCGGATTTAGTATGAATTCTGACTCCTGACTCCTGACTTCTGACTTCTGACTTGCGCCGTTATGTGTGTTTGACAAATTAAAAACATAGAGACGCACTATGTACGTCTCCAGTTGGTAAAGTAATTTTGTTTTTGTTTTGTTTTTGCGCTTTTCGTGGGGAAAAATCACTCTTTATCCAAGCGCAATACAGCCATGAATGCTTCCTGTGGTACATCTACAGTACCTACAGACTTCATTCGCTTTTTACCTTTGGCTTGTTTTTGCAAAAGTTTCTTCTTACGGCTAATATCACCGCCATAACATTTGGCTAGAACGTCTTTGCGTAATGCGGGAATATGTTCGCTGGCGATAACTTTACTACCAATAGCTGCTTGGATTGGAACTTTAAATTGATGACGGGGTATTAATTCTTTAAGTTTTTCCGCCATCGAACGTCCGACACCGTAAGCTTTATCCCGGTGGACAATCATTGCTAAAGAATCTACTGGATCGCCATTAATCATTATGTCCAGTTTCACTAGGGGGTTTTCACGGTATCCAATTAGATGGTATTCCATACTGGCATATCCGCGAGAACGAGATTTCATTTGGTCAAAAAAGTCGGTGACAACTTCTGCCAGAGGTAACTCATAGGTAAGTGTTGTCCTCCCCTGGGTGAGATATTTCATGTCTTTAAAGATACCTCTTCTTCCTTGTCCTAGCTCCATCAGAGTACCGACATAATTTTCCGGAGCAATCATTTCTACTTGGACGTAGGGCTCCTCAATTTTTTGCCGTTCGTTAGGAGAAGGTAAGTGACTGGGGTTATCAATAAATACTTCTTCACCTTTGATCGTAGTTACTTTATACACCACAGATGGGGCGGTAATAATCAAATCCAGATTATATTCTCGTTCGAGGCGTTCCTGGACGATTTCCATATGTAGCAGACCTAAGAAACCGCAACGGAAACCAAAACCCATGGCGCTGGAAGTCTCTGGCTCGAATTGCAAAGCAGCATCATTAAGTTTTAGTTTGTCTAAAGCTTCCCGTAAATCCTTAAACTGATCGGCATCGATGGGAAACATCCCACAAAATACCATTGGGTTAGCTTCAGCATATCCAGGTAAAGGTTCTGCTGCTTTATTTTTGGCTAAAGTGATTGTATCGCCGACCCGAGCATCTTCCACAGCTTTAATGGCAGCACTAAGATAACCAACTTCCCCTGCATGTAATTCATCTACCGGCTTTTGGTTTGGTGAAAGCACCCCAATTTCATCTATTTCGTATTCCTTACCAGAAGCCATTAAGTAAATGCGATCGCCTTTTTTCAGGGTTCCATCCATGACCCGGAAATAAACGATTACTCCCCGATAAGTGTCATAGTAGCTATCAAAAATTAATGCTCTTAGCTTTTCCTCAGTATTATCTTTTGGTGGTGGTACCCGTTCGACGATTGCTTCCAGAATTTCATCAACACCAATACCTTCTTTCGCCGAAGCCAAAATTGCACCGCTACAGTCTAAACCAATGATTTCTTCGATTTCTGCCGCAACTCGATCTGGCTCAGCCCCGGGTAAATCAATTTTATTTAGAACTGGAATAATTTCTAAATCATTTTCAATTGCCAAATAAACATTGGCTAGGGTCTGGGCTTCTACACCTTGGGAAGCATCAACCACAAGAAGTGCGCCTTCACAAGCCACAAGACTGCGGGACACTTCATAGGAAAAATCGACGTGACCGGGAGTATCAATTAAATTTAATACGTAATTTTGACCATCTTTAGCTGTGTAATTCATCCGGGCAGCTTGCAGCTTGATAGTAATGCCGCGCTCCCGTTCCAAATCCATATTATCGAGAAATTGTTCCTTCATTTGCCGGCTTTCTACGGTGTTCGTCATTTGTAGTAAGCGGTCAGCAAGGGTTGATTTCCCGTGATCTATGTGAGCAATAATACAAAAATTCCGAATGCGAACTGCGGGAACGTCAGTCATATACTTTGTTTGCTTGAGCAGCGACCAAGATTGATAAGTTACTTAATGTATTTTAATGCTTTCTTACGTTAGATGGGGATTTGATATTGGGTATTAGATATAGAAGGGAAGATAGCAGAATTGAAGATAAAAGACAAAGATATATTGCATGTCTATTTATCTGTTCTAAGATTCATGTGTTAGGAGCGTAAAATAAACTTGAATAATACAATATATAGATTGGTTTGGCGATATGCCCTTCACTAAAAGGTGTATTAGCTGGATGTGGTCGGTAACAACTGACGTTCGCGATTAATTTCAATAGGAAATTACAAATCTGAAAGTACACACTAAAGAGTAGATATACCAATGGATAGGAACGAACAAGCTTCCAATACAGAATCAAAGCGTAAAGAAAAAGTCGAAATTGCAATTCAGATCGATCCGGAATTAGTTGACCAAATCCAACATTTAACCAGCAACCCTTCAAAAGTTATTGAGGTCGCAATCCGTCAATGGTTAAGAGGTGAAACCCCAAGAGATGATGAATTAACTCGTACTCCCTATCGTACACCCCTACCACCTAGAGGTGACTGGAACGACTAACCCAAATAAGAAATATCTATTAATAAATAATTGATGCAATGTAGTATTTGGTATATTCAAAGCTACATTTATCATAAAACTCTATAGATCCCGCTAGATGCATCAATAATTTATGTCAAACTTGATGCAGTAATTCGCCCAACCTGTTTGAGCTACTATTTCTCTATCTAACTCGTATCATGAGTATCAGTGCTAATTCCCCAGTAACAAATTTAATGCCAGAAAAACAAGGGTCGGAAAATCCAAGTATTTCATTGGCTAACTTAGGTGCAGAGTTGGCGTTTTTACAAACTGGAGCGGGGGATTACTTAGATTTTTACTGGGAACAAAGTAAGGAATTGGGGATTAATTTATTAGATTTAGTTCATAGTGAAAATGAAGAAGTAAATTTTACTCCCGTAGATAAAGATGCTTACTTATTCCTGTTGCAGCAGATATTAACAAATTTAGTCCCGCAGAAGTGCCAATGTTGGTTTCATTGTTGCGGAATTTTATTAGAGTTGGAATTGACAATTACTCCGATTTTGCCGCCTTTGGGTCGCGATGCGACAACACTTTTGGTTATGGGTCGAGTATTGCAAACCCTATCTCGCGATCAAGATAATGGAAATGCAAGTAATATTTTTACTCCCCTGCAGGTAGGTAAAGATAGAAATTTAGGGCTGCAACAATATCAGAAATTAGTCAATCAAATTACCAGAAATGTCCGGCGAACCTTAAATATAGATATTATTTGGCAACAAACTGTTGACGATCTTGGTAAATCTTTGGGGTTAGAGCGTTGTATTATTTGCCCTTATCAACCTTCTGATAATAAATTGAAGGCGATCGCCGAATATCGTCAACCAAATATTAAGTCAATATTGGGTCTGGAAATTGACTTAGCTTCCGAATCTATATTTACCCAAGCTTTGACAACTTTGGAACCCATTTTTCAATTAGGTACGGGCAATTCTATTTTTGAACAAAAACAAGTTTTGGTGGTTGCAACTTGTCATCAAGACGAACCAAATGGGTTAATTGCTGCGACTTTGAGTGATGAATCTTACATTCCTACAACTGCAGAACTGGTATTTGTTAAGGACTTAGCCGATCAATTGGGAACTGCGATCGCCCATGCGATTCTGTACCAAGAATTATCCATCGCCCGTCAAGAAGCTGAAGACGCTTCCCACCTCAAAAGTGAGTTTCTTGCTAATGTATCCCATGAGATTCGCACGCCACTTAATGGCATGATTGGATTCTTGAAGTTAATTTTAGATGGGATGGCAGACGATCCAGAAGAACAAAGACAGTTTCTCCTGGAAGCTCATAAGTCGTCTTTACACTTACTGGATGTAATTAATGACATTTTAGATTTTGCCAGGATAGAAGCTGGCAAGATGGAAATAGAATTGCGTTCCGTCAAACTAGACGAACTCTTCAATGACGTTGAAAGTTTCATGCGCATGCAAGCCGAACAAAAAAACCTCAGCTTCCAGATCCAAATGCCTGAAACTTCAGATGAGGTCATGGTTTATGGTGATTATCAACGCCTCAAGCAAGTAATGTTAAATCTGGTAGGTAATGCAATCAAGTTTACCCATGAAGGTGGTATTACCATTAGTGCTGATGTTGTATTGAAAAAAATTATCTTTGACGACCAACAATTTCCCGGAATTGTGAGGTTAAGGGTCGCAGATACTGGTATTGGTGTATCTCTGGATAAACAGGATAAATTATTTCAATTATTTTCCCAGGTTGATGGATCCAGAACGCGACAGTATGGCGGTACGGGTTTAGGATTAGTAATATCCCAGAAGTTAGTAGAAACCATGGGTGGAGAAGTTCATTTTTACAGTCTGGGTGAAGGATTGGGTTCAACTGTAACTTTCTCTGTTCCCCTGTACCAACAACCCGTCATGGTTTCATCCAGTGAGGGAGAGTAGGGATTAGGAATTAGCGACTGGCGACTGGGAGAATTGATATATATTTTTATCTGTTAATTAAGCCTTATTTTCAATTTCCGATCTGGCTAAGCAAAAGCAGGTATGAAAGTTTCAGAAAGTGCGGGAAGTGATTTACCCGGCTACAAATCCCGTGCAAAATTTCGTTTAACTCCAATCCCCACCCCTAATCGCCAATCGCCAATAAACTAAACTTAAAAAAGTAAACTTAAAAGTGGTTATATGACAACTCAAATAACAGCCCGCGAGTTATTTCAAACCGCTTACGAAAGTCGTTACACTTGGAATGAAAAGTTTCCCGGCTATAGTGCGGATGTGAAATTAATGCAAGGTGCAGAGGTTTGTACTGGAAAAATTCGCATCAACCGCGATCTAACAGTAGAAGTCACGGAAGTACCTAACGAAGAGGTCAAAGCTGGGATATATACACAATTACGCGATCTTGTTAATCATCGTCAACCAACTTCTTTTGAAAAGTCTTACGGTCAGTATGAGTTTAGTCTCGGTCAAACAGATGATGATGGTACTGTAGAAATTTGTGTTAGTGATGATTCTACAAGTTCTGCTTACAAAATCCGTAACAATGAAGTTGTCTGCGTGACTCGAGTCATGGGAAAGACAGTTTTTGTCATCGACACCCACAAGAGTTTAGATACTGGTTGTGGGTATGTTGCGACTAACTACAGTGCTATTTTTCGTGACAGTAAAACCGATGAAATTAAAAGCGTACTAAAATTTGAAGATACCTACGAAAAAATTGGTGACTATTACTTAATGACTAAGCAGGTAATTACAGAAGATATTGCCGGTGAAGAACATGCTACTGAGTTTAGTTACCCTAATATCAAATTAATGGAAGCTGCATCTGTTTAATCATAGATGATTCAAAATAACAAACATAAACACAACTAACTGCAACTAACTACCCATAAATGACGATTAAGCTGCTATTGTCGTCTAGGATCTAGATAACAAAACTTAAAGTCGTTCGCCATATGGCGTGGATTTTTTTCTTATTTACAAGAGGTCTAAAATTATGGAACTGACAACACAAAACGTGGAAACTGTTTTAGATGAAATGCGCCCTTACTTGATGTCTGATGGCGGAAATGTCGAACTAGTGGAACTGGATGGTCCAATTGTTAAATTACGTTTGCAAGGTGCTTGTGGTTCCTGTCCTAGTTCTGCTATGACCTTGAGAATGGGAATTGAACGCCGTTTGAGAGAAATGATTCCAGAAATTGCCGAAGTCGAGCAAGTAATTTAGGGACTGGGGAACAGCTATTAGGGATTAGCTTTAGCGCTAAGCGCAGCGCACCATACCGTACTGTATGTATTGCGTGGCGTTAGTCATATGGGTTTTATCTTCTCGAGCGGAACTCCCAAATTGCTAGTTTTCAATATCTACTTAGTACGACATTAAACTTAAAAATGGCACTACCGATCCCAATAGTAGTGCCATTTTTTTGATTAATTTCTTTTCACGCCTTATTTCTACTCATTAAGCACAGCCCAAACAGCAAAAATTGAGTGGTATGCGGTTTCCGTTGATTTATTCTAATTTCATGAATTAATTTTGCTTTTTTATACTTCATAAATAAATGCAAAGAGTTGATAAAAATAAAGGAAAAATATTGATTAAATATGAAGATTTACCCTGTATTAAATAAATTAGAATGCCCAGCTACATAATTCTAAAAAATATTTCAGTAATTCCTGTATATTTACCATCCGGAGACTTTGAGAAAAAGTTATATTATTGCAAAGATACGGTAATACTACTAGATTTA
>NZ_JASJDK010000199.1 GCF_030065675.1 Mastigocoleus sp. MO_188.B34
TAGTTCGTAATATGCATATTACGAACTACGAATTATTTACGTTTACAACAATTAACTAAAATTAATATATTTTCTTGTTTTTGCTTGTTTGAGGTGGGAGTTCTTTCTTTTGATTTGATGACGAAGTTTTTGCGCCAAATATTTCGCTTCTCTTTCTGAACGAAATAAATCAACCTTACGTTTTTTAACAATTAATGTCCCATCTGATTTCTGTTGGACATAGGGTACAGTTAAGGGAACGTAGCTACATACTTTTTTACAAGATATTTTTCTTAATGGAAATTGCTTGCTAGCTTGAGTTATTTTCTGCTCGTCCAGATTATCAGCAATCATCTTTAGCTCTAAAATTGCCGCTTCTAGCTCATAAGCCAATTGGTTAATACGTTTTACCTGCGTCGATAAATGTTGCCATCCATCAGTAAAATCTTCTTGAGGTGGTTGCAGTGGTAGTATTGCAGTATTTTTTTTATTGAATAGACTGGAAGCAGATAAATAAGG
Organism: Mastigocoleus sp. MO_188.B34; assembly: GCF_030065675.1. GTDB lineage: Bacteria > Cyanobacteriota > Cyanobacteriia > Cyanobacteriales > Nostocaceae > Mastigocoleus. Next base: position 499 of record NZ_JASJDK010000199.1, read on the forward strand.
TACTGGTAAAAGGATCTTGCGTTTATCAGATTCTCGATCGCCGTCAGGGAGTAATTTCATACTGGTATAATTTAACCTCGCGGACAGTCTCCCGGGCATTTTAGCAGAAACAATACAGAAGTACTATTTTTATTTGAAGGTAGTAAGAAAATTTTTGGGGAAGGCTATTTTTCTGCACCTTCTTGAAGGGAAGGGAAATGGGAGTTATTCTGATTAAATGTTCTTCTATCTCTTCTAAACCGAAGTTTATTTCAATCCAATGACTGAGGGGATGTTGTTTGAAGTTTGATTCGGTTTGTTCTGATTCTGGAGGTAAACCAGCTTGGATGCTGCGATCTAATTGCTCATCTACAAACTTTTTAACTTTGCGATAGGCGCAAGCGCCGATGCGTTCGCAGAGTGCCTCTCAGCGTATCGCGAACTTTGAGAAAGCTTTCAATATACAGCACTTTGCAAGTAAATGTAGAGACGTAATATATTACGTCTCCACAATATATTACGTCTCCACAGCAAAAATGAATCTTGATTAATTCCCAACTAATGCAAGTTTTTTCCCTTGTGGGGAAGTTGCATAACCTAGAAATGCTTTTACTCTAGGACTAGGAGGATTTTTGTAAACATAAAATAACTTCCGTTGATAAGGATAGTTAGAAGCCTCTGGAGTAAGACCATCTATAGGAAGTACCCGCGCCATTGATTGGTTTTGAACCTGGGGAAAGGTAGCGTAAGCAATACCATTAAGTGACAAAGCACGGATCAATCCTGTAGTTTCATCCCGTGGTAAAGTCGTGATATTTGGTGTTGTACCAAAATCATTTCCTCCAAGTGCTAACTTTTTAAAGGTTTGATGGGTACCACTAACAGGAGGACGATTCATTACTAAAATACTTCCATCAGATCCACCTACTTCCGACCAGTTAGTAACTTTACCTAGAAAAATATCTGCTACTTGATTGCTAGTTAATCCTTCTTTGACAAAAAGATTATCTTTACCCACCATTACTGCGATCGCATCACTACCCATGGGTATTGCAACTAATCCCTGGGCTTTTTCTTCTGGAGTCAGAGTTCTAGAAACTGCAGCGATATCAACCTTATTGTCAATCAGAGCTTTAATACCATGACCACTACCATGAGCGGTTGTGACTACACTTGTACCTTGAAATTTGCTCTCAAAACCTTTCTGGAGATTTTGATTAATTATCGCCATGCTGGTAGAACCATCAATTTTTATATTCGTACCGGGAGCGACAGAAGTTGGTTTGGGAAAACTTGGAGATACAGATTGATTTTCTTGAGTATTTTCTCGAGTAATTGGATTAGTTGCTAGTTTTTGTTTATTACTCTGTGCTTTGAGATCGGATTTGTCCTTTTGAATAATCAAACTATTAGCCAAGAATTTTTTGCGATCCAGTGCTTTTGTGTCAGATTTCTCCTCTTGAGTAATTGGATTATTTGACAATAGTTTTTTACTATTTTGTACTGTAACGTCAGATTTACTTGCAAGCAACCACCAATAACTACCACCAAGCAACAGTATCGGTAAAAGCATAGAAAATATTGGGGAAAGGCTGCTTTTTTTACTCATAAAGTTTGATTTCTTTATTGTTATTTACTGATGTATCCCAGTTATCAGTATAAATGTTGTCAGAGAAATTACAAACCTAAATATAGTGCTACACACAAATTGAAACAGACCGTGATCTTATGGCATTAACAGCTAGCGCAACTTACTGTAGGTATTGTGGGGCGTCAGCATAGCAAAAGTTAAAAGTTTACATAATGATATTTTTAATCAAAAAATAGAGATGCAATATAACTACATCTCTACAACCGAATTAATTATTAATTACCAATATTAATTACCAACCAATGCAGCTTGTTGTCCTTCGGGAGAAGTTGCGTAACCCAAGAAATCTTGAACTTGACGACTGGGAGGATTTTTATAAACGTAAGATAACTGTCGGACGTAAGGATAGTTAGCAGCTTCCGGTTTGAGACCATCTATGGGGAGTACCCGCGCTGTTGACTGATTTTGAACCTGAGCAAAAGTAGCGTAGCCAATACCATTAACTCCTAAAGAGCGGATTAGCCCTGTTGTTTCATCCCTTGGTAAGGTAGTGATATTTAATGTGGTACCAAAATTATTACCTTTAAGTACCAATTCTTTAAAAGTCTGATGAGTACCGCTAACCGCAGGACGATTAATTACTCGGATACTTCCATTTGAACCACCGACCTGAGACCAGTTGTTAACTTTCCCTTGAAATATATCTGCTACTTGATTGGTAGTTAATCCTCCCCGGATAAAGGAATTATCTATACCGACTATGATTGCGATCGCATCGCTTGCAACGGGTACTGCAACCAATCCTTGACTTTGTTCTTGTTGAGTTAGGGGTCTAGAAACCGCAGCGATATCAATCGTACCGTTGCTTAAAGCTTGAATACCATTACTGCTACCCTTTGCATTTGTGATGACACTCGTACCTTGAAATTTTTTTTCAAAACCTCTTTTGAGATTTTGATTAATAGTCACCATACTGGTAGAACCATCAATTCTTACACTAGTATTTGGAGATACAGAAGTCGGTGCGGGAAAAACAGGGGTGATTTGTTGATAACCTTGACCTGTTTGATTCTCAGAAGATGATTGACCGTTATTCTGTGTTATGGTTTCCGGCTTACGCATGAAAAACCACCAATAACCACCACCGAGCAAAGCTAGAAATAAAAGTATAAAAACTATTGGGGGAGGACCACTTCTCTTACTCATAGTATTTAATTTGTTAATTAATTAATTGATCGATAAAATTACGTATTCACCTATTCTGGTAGTTGCTTAGGATCGGAATCTTCTAAAATTTGTAGACGACGAGCAACTTCGTCATCTAGAGTCATGTTTTCCAAATCAGCTTGCAACTTTTCCGCCGGATTTTCTGATAATTCAGCCAAAGCTTCTGCGCTTAAATTTCGACGTTCGACTGCACCTTTGGCTGCTTCAAATTGACTTTTTGCCGAACCGATATCAAATTCGTTGTTAACTTTTGCAATCTGTTCTAATGCGGCATTGACCTCAGAAATATCTTTCATATTCTGCATGTCAGCCTTATATGATTCTAACTTAATTCGTTCCCGGTTTAGCTTATCTTTGGAAGCATTGACTGCTGTTTCAGCTTGTTTAACCATCTCTTCAAGCTTCGGTAAAATCTGTTCTGCTTGGACAACTCTAGTCATCGCCAGCCTTGCAGCTTCTTGATTTCCCTGTTTTTGTGCAGTCAAAGCTTGTTTCTCAAAGGTTTTTAGCTCTTTGATTTTTTCTTCGTATTTTTGCTTTGCCCTTTTATAAGCACCTTCTTGACCAGCAACTGCTTGTGCTAATTTCTGCACGGATTCTTGCATTGACTGTAGCGATTCCTCAGCAACTGCTACAGCAACTTTACCACCAGATTCTACGGGTATTCCCCATAACCAATTCCAAGTCCCAACTACGGTTCGACCGGCTTTTTCACCCATCAGCCAATAAATAACCTTTTTCATTTTAAGTAAAAATAAATATTTAATTATGGTCAGTGCATTAACACTCAGATTGTAACTTTATGAAATTAAAATCAGGATGTGTCCAAGTATAATACCTGAAAGCTAATATAAAAATAGTTACTTAATACTTAGATGGCTTGCTACCGCATATATACTAAATTTATTAGACCTCTCCGGAAATGGAATATGTATAACCGAAAATCCTTGTAGAGAAGTACCAGAGCCTACGGCGTCGGCAAACCCTCTGGTACGTCTCTAGGTTCTTTTCCGAAGATGTCTATTGGGATGTTCGCAGTATTTTAACCCTGCCATAACATATTAAAAATGACTTCTGCACCTAATCTTAATTATGGTATTTTTTACATTGGCAGCGAATTAAAACTAAATTTTATTTGTAGCTTGATTTTACCTATAAAATTAACTGACGTTCTCCCTTCGTCTTTTAGACGTGGGACTATAAGAATCACCCAGTAATTTTAATTGTTATTTATTTGTGAATAAAATACTTGCAGAAATCAAAATAGATAACGTATCCACTCCATTTATCCACATTTCTAAGTCATCGGAAGTGTATAGAAGGAAGGAAGGATATGAAAATCAAGTGCCAAATTTACTAATGGGACCCCAAGGATTTATTTGGTATCCCGATTTTATTGGATTTGATATGTTGAGCGATGCTGAAAGTTATTGGGTAAAGATAGCAGTTTCTGAAACATTACAAATCGATCCAATTATTGCTGCAGCTAAGGACTCCTTTGAAGCTAGTGCGATCGTCCTTCCCTTTCAAGTTATCAATGGGGAGCGGGTATACCTATTCGGAGATGACGATGCTGTGATTTTTTCTTTTACGTTACCGGTAGGACACTATCAATTATTATTTCAAAATCGCAATTTCACTACAGAGGAAATTGAAAATTCTCCCCATTTCAAACACAGGGATCTTGACAGTGATGATTGCGATCGCATTCCAGAATTATGTATCCTGACCTTCATACCCACAAACACAGCAATTAAACCTGAAATTTTGGTTTACAAAGGTTCCCTTGAAACCACTGAACCTCCTGAACCGTTAATTCTTTGCGATCGATAATTATTTTTATTTATGGGATTACTACGAAGGGAACGGGAAACAGGGAATTAAATACGTTTTATCTATTCTGAGTGGTAAATCTTAATAATCTTAGGCGCAAATTTACTAACACTCATATTGCTACTTTATTGAAGGCTACAAACTTCTTCAATTACCAATTACCAATGACCCACTACCAATTACCATTTAATGTAAAGACTTCTTATATTTATAGTGCCCCAAGCTCAGTTATCATGCCAAAAGTGAACGAATAGTCCAAGAAAAGCTGAGCGATGAGTGTTGCTGTCAAAAATCCTCCCGATCTAGCCTCCCGGTTAGTAAATGGAGTGCTATCAATTAAACCTTTAGCTGACTTTGCTAAACACCAAGCACGTCAAATGATGATTAAACGTGCGGAAAAAATCGGCGTACCTTGGACAAAAACAGTCGAACAATTGCAATTACGTAATTGGGAAACCGATTTAGCAAAAGTACAAAATCACCAAATTTCTTATCCAGATTATTACCTCACCTCATTTCATGCTTACGAACAAGGTAATATGAGTTGGCTGGCTGCTTTTGAGGTAGAATCTGCAGCTTATGCCGTTCATGCTAAACTTTGGGGCGGTACCAATTCGGAAGGTGATGCAAAACTACGCCAAAGCTATCACGATGTCCTCAAGGTAGAAATTTCCCAAACCCCCCAAAATATCCTAGATTTGGGTTGTAGTGTTGGTTTAAGTACTTTTGCTTTACAAGAAATTTATCCCCAGGCCAAAATCACAGGTGTAGATTTATCTCCCTATTTTCTAGCTGTTGCTAACTATAATTCAATACAACGTAAAGCTAATATCAATTGGGTTCATACTGCTGCAGAATCAACAGGGTTAAAAGATGCTTCATATGACTTAGTATCTATCTGTTTGGTTTGTCATGAATTACCCCAGTTAGCAACTAGACAGATATTCGCAGAGGCTAAACGTTTGCTGACTCCTGGTGGATATTTTGCAATTATGGATATGAATCCTTGCTCGGAAGCTTTCAAAAAAATGCCACCTTATGTCTTGACATTACTCAAAAGTACTGAGCCTTACCTTGATGAGTACTTCAGTTTCGACATTAAGCAAGCTCTAATTGATGCTGGATTCCAGACTCCTAGCATCAGCTTCAATAGTCCTCGGCATCGTACAGTAATTGCTCGGGTATAAAAAATTTGAGCGAACTGAATTATTTAATATTGTGGGGAGTTTTACCACCACTACTACTTTTATTTTACTATTTTCACCGCGTTTCCAATCGCCCGTCCCTGTTTAGTCTACTGTTGTTTTTTGCACTTGGAGCAATTTCTGGTGGGATTGCTCTTATTTTACAATCCAATTTTGAAATAATTCTGGGTACATTTACAAATTGGCAAAGCATTAGAGGGTACCTAGCGGTAGAAATTTGGCGACAACTCGTAAAAGTTGCACCAATTGAAGAAACTTGTAAATTAGCTACTGTATTCATACCTGCTTGGTTTTTTCAAAGACGTTATAAATTACGACGTATTAGTCTCTTTTTATTTGCGATCGCAGTTTGTCTGGGATTTACTGCCCAACAAAATTGTGTTTATCTAATTAATGGCACTGAATCAATTGTAGAAAGGTTAATTCGTACGCCAACACATGCAATTTTTTCTGCACCTTGGGCATATGCGATTGCAATTACTGTTGGATGTAGAATCGATTCCGAAGACGATCGCAAGCTATTTCCCCAAGCTTGGATTAATTCTATAATTTGTCATGCGTTGGTAAATATTCTTGCAAGCGCTTCACGTGAGCCTTCACTCAGTTTTTTGAGCTATGGGTTATTCCCATTATTATTGTGGATGTTCTGGCGCTTGGAAAAATTACTGCGCAAAATCGAACGCAAGTCGTCCATAATTCTCGTCACAGCAAAAACTCGCAAACATCGTTACTTCCAGCGTGGTTTAATTTTATTAACCTTGATTTTAGGTGGTAATGCAATTTTTGGCTTATTTCTTCTCGCCCGAATTTTAAGTCCTTTAAGCTGGGGAGAATTGCTCGAACCAAGTATTTTTTGGTTTACACTAAGCCGTTGTTTAGTAAATATAGGTTTTGGGATAGTAGCTTGGGGAATATATCGTTACCTATATTTTTCGGGAAGCCAGTATCTACCACAAAAGCTTGATGGGTTAGAGTATGCTGAAGAATCACCTTATAGCAGAAGTCAGGAGACAGGAGACAGGAGTCAGGAGTGAAATCTGCTTTACATATAAATTCTAGATTTTTGACTATACCTCACTTAGGAATGTGGATTAAATAAAGTACAAAAGTAGGGTGCTGTTAGCATCGCGTAACGCACCATTCCAAATTTCAGAATTATAGGTTATTAAATTCTCATTCCTTACTTGCAATCAGCTATAAGTTTTTTTTAGAAGTTTTCTGGAGGTTAGAAACCAATACAGTTCAGTTAAGACTTTTTTTAAAAAAATAACACTGTAGAGACGCGACATGTCGCGTCTCTACAAAATCTCTACAAAGTTTATTGCTCAAAGAAAGCTTGTTACACCTGCATTAATACAGGCTGATTTTGAACGCTAGTTTGGGAATTATCTTCAGATTCGGTGCAATAGATTTCACAAGAATTATTTGGGCTTTCGATTAGCTTAACCTTATGAAGCTTTGCTCCTAATTCCTTGATAGGGGATTGCAATAAGTTGCTAATATGCAAAGCAATGTTCTCGGCGGTAGGAACAGCAGAAGCAAAATGAGGTATATCTTTATTTAAGAAAGTATGATCGAATGGTTCGACAACTAAGTCTTCGATGACTTGATTTAACTCTCCTAAATCAACAATCATTCCAGTTCGTCCATCAATTTCCCCTTTGACGGTCACTTCTAAATGATAATTATGTCCGTGTCCATTAGGGCGAGCACATTTACCGTAAATCTCAAAATTCTTTTCAAGACTCAGGTCGGGGTGCGCTAATCTGTGAGCAGCACTAAAGTGAGTACTAACAGTTAAATAAGATTCCATTCCGTTTCCCATATATTCAGCCCAAAGTTCTGGGTGTTCAAACAACTGCACGCGGACTAAAGGTAAGTGAGGTACTAGACGTTGCCAAATAATTCGGGCAATATTTTCAGTAGTAGGGAGTGTTTCTTGAAACTCTTCCCACACATCATTGAGATAGGAAAAATCAAGTTGAGAAGTAACTTCCTTCTTGATTACTTGTTTGACATCAGATAAATTTAGTACCATTCCATATTCGTCTAGTTCCCCAGCGAGGGAAATAAACAAGACATAATTATGTCCGTGTCCGGGGAACCGCGAACAAGCACCAAATTTATCTTTATTTTCAGATTCACTCAATTCTGGTAGCCAATATCGGTGACTAGCAGAAAATTGAGCACGACGATTAACTATGCATTGCATGAGCGAACTCTTAGCAAAACTTAAAATTTCTTAAACTTTCTCTGATACCAGCATAAACCAATTTTGTTAATTAGTTTTGTTATTTAGGGAAGGAGACAGGAATCAGGAGTCGGAATTAGTGTTTTTTAGTTAGTCGTATATTGGGAATATAACCCACCTAAATCCCCCAATTTTGTGGACTTTGAAGATTATTCTCCTCGTCAAATATGGCTCACCACGCTAATCGCTAATGGGATGCTAAGTGCAAAATCATTCCTTAATTAACCCTCTTAATTTTTAACGCTTCAATTGAATTAATGGTGAAGAATATTTTTTTTGAAAAGAAACTCTGTGTAACTATCATTACTAGATTTATACTGTATCCACTGCTACACTAAAACCGCTTTGAGGTTTCTTTTCAATCCCCATCCTTCTTCCCAATAATGTCTGAAATCACTAGCATTAGAAAAAAACTTTCTTTTTTTATAGTTTTTATTGTTACATTTCTATTTATTTTTCAACTAAATTTTCTGTGGGTAAATGGTAAGGAAATACCCAAACCGAAGCTAAAAGACTGGCAAATCAACGGTATTGTCGTTGCCCTGGATGATGATTATCTGGAAGTACAGGGATTTGCTTTTAATAAGTTAAGAGAATACGAACTCAAAAATTTAAATAAACAGCAAGCAAAGAATATAGCTAAAAAAGCCTTTCATCTGTTGAAGGATGAAAAGGTTGATGATTATGTTCGCCATAGTGCAGCTTATGCTTTAGGGAATTTAGGGGATGCTGCTGCTAAACCCTACGCTCAAGATATCGCCGCTATCCTCAAAGATGAAAAGGTTGATGATTATGTTCGCAGTATTGCAGCTTATGCTTTAGGGAATTTAGGGGATGCTGCTAAACCCTACATTCAAGATATTCTTACTTTCATCAAAGATGAAAAGGTTGATTCAAATGTTCGCCGTATTGCAGCTTATGCTTTAGGGGATTTAGGGGATGCTGCTAAACCCTACGTTCAAGATATTCTTACTTTCATCAAAGATGAAAAGGTTAATTCAAATGTTCGTAGTAGTGCAGCACAAGCTTTAGGGAAT
>NZ_JASJDK010000065.1 GCF_030065675.1 Mastigocoleus sp. MO_188.B34
TTCTCTTTCTTCTACTGTTAGGGAGACAATGTATTTTTTCTTGGGCATCACACACACCAGATTGATTTGGGTGTTTATAGATTATCGTGTTTTTGTATCCCTCAACTCAAAATTGACAGACTACTAGAGCAATTCCAAACTCATTACAAGGACACCACAATTACCAGAGAAGACATTTTTCATTACACCTACGCAGTCTTACACAATCCAGAATACCGCCAAAAATACGAACTCAACCTCAAACGCGAATTTCCCCGTTTACCTTTCTACGAAGATTTTCATAAATGGGTTAACTGGGGTAAAAAATTAATGGATTTACACATTAACTACGAGAATATCGAATCCTACAACTTAAAACGTCAAGATATTCCTGATATTTCCAAACCCAAACCTCAATTAAAAACTGACAAAACCAAGGGAATTATTACCCTAGATGATATGACCAGCTTATATGGAGTCCCAAAAATTGCTTGGGAATATCGTTTAGGAAATCGTTCCGCACTGGAATGGATCTTAGATCAATATAAAGAAAAGAAAATTAAAGACCCGACCATTGCAGAGAAATTCAATCATTACCGTTTTGCTGATTACAAAGAACAAGTTATCAATTTATTGCGACGGGTCTGCACTGTGAGTGTAGAAACTATGCAAATCATTTATCAAATGTAAATTATATATAGCAATTTAAATGTCGTGTAAGGGAATTTTATGTATCAAAACATCAATAAATAGGGCGCACGTCGGTGCACCCCTACAAGGGTTTTGCAATGATGGAATTATTCGTCCCGCAACAACCAAAAACCGCTATAAGTCATTCCTGAATCATCAGGTTGTATCAATAAAAAGTGTAATCCTTTACTTTCTTGCTTGCGTTGCTGATAATTTTGTGCGGCTGCTGCAACTTCTTTGTCTTCAAAAGTCACAACAACCCATCGATCTATCAAACCCGCTTCTAAGACAAAACCATCGGGCGCGCCAGCAATGTAATTTATCTCTACTGGACGAACTTCTTGGAACCATCTTGCTAAACGCATGGATTGTCTGCCACCATAAATAACAATTCCGGGAATTTTTACAGTTGAAGCTAAACCCAAATTAATTGGCAGACAATAATCCGGCATATCTAAAATTGGAATTGGGCGATCGCCAAAGATATCAACAATATCACCCGCAGGTAATGTCGCTAAACGCCATTCTTGACCCCAAAGATTTTCTGGTAAAGGCATTGGAGGGGGCTTATCCAAAGCTATCGGATACTGTTTTTCTTGCAACCATTTTTTTAAAGCTGTGGTGCGACGAGTCGGTTCAACCTTAATTCCCAAATTATTTCCAGCTTGCTCAATTAAACTTAAAGACTGGGGACGAAATACTTGAATTACATCCGGTTTTTCCCCTACTTCTTGGATTTGGGAAGCAAGCCAAGTAGAATTTGCTTGTGATTGAGGACAACTAGCCTCATATTTTAGATCGAGATTGGGGTCGCAAATCAATAAATCCCAGAACACCTTAGTTGATGCATCTTGCTGGGGACTGCGATAAAAATCAGCTTGCCAGATTTTCATAGAGCTTTTTCGTTCAAAACTACCGGACTTTTTCCCATTTTTAAGGGAGTTAGGGGGTTATCAACAACGGCAATGGGTAATAAAAAATACTTCCCAAATATCCTCTTAGCAAATACCACTTGATTTATTTTTAGAAATACTTATTACTCACCAAACTGTATTAATTGAGAAAAATCGCATGATGGTGAATATGATCTTCCATAAAAGAAGCAATAAAGTAATAACTGTGGTCGTAACCTTCTTGATAACGTAAATTCAAAGGTTGTTTGACTTCTCCACAAGCTTTTTCAAATATTTCTGGAAGTAGTTGCTTTTGCTGTAAAAAACTATCAGCGGTACCTTGATCGATCAAAATTGGAGAATGAAAACCAATTTTCTTCACTAATTCAGTTGCATCATAGTTACTCCAGGTTTCTTTGTTATCCCCTAAGTAACCACTTAAAGCTTTTTCTCCCCAAGGACACTGCATTGGTGCAACAATAGGCGCAAATGCTGAAACTGATTTATATTGTTCGGGGTTACGCATCGCACAGATCAAAGCACCATGTCCACCCATCGAATGACCAAAAATACTTTGTTTATCAAGATTGACCGGGAAATTTTCAGCAATTACCTTAGGTAACTCTTCAACAACATAACTGTACATCTTGTAATGAGATGACCAGGGTATTTCCGTCGCATCCACATAAAAGCCTGCACCTGTACCAAAATCCCAGCTTTCATCTTCACCTAAAATACCTGTGTTGCGAGGACTAGTATCTGGTGCAACCAATAATAAACCATGTTCTGCAGCATATTTCTGTGCTCCGGCTTTAATCATAAAGTTTTCTTCGGTGCAGGTTAAACCAGACAACCAATAAAGAATAGGTACATTTTGAGACATCGCTTGGGGCGGTTGATAAACAGCAAAACGCATTCCACTATTACAGCTAGAAGAAAAATGAGAATAAAAGCCAAGTTTCCCACCGAAGGTTTTATATTCTGAACTGAGTTTAATCATATTTATGAACTGCCTTAAATGCAGGAAGAATAAAGAAAAAGTAAAAATAGTTAATAGCCAAAGAATATTTTAAACACCTTTTGTCGCGAGAACTCAGATTGCTGGAAGTAAGTATTTGTAGAATTCCTTAATTTGTATTCATATATTTTATTATTAAACAAGTTGCATACAGTAATCCTATATGCAATTATTTGAGTATAAGGATGTTTCGCTTCTAAGAGGTATTCCAAATGAGCGGAAAACAATTAAAACGAAATGAATATGACCTAATACTTATTGGTTCTGGAATGGGAGCTCTTACCGTTGCAAGTTTAATGAGCCAATTGCGCAATAAAAGGGTTTTGGTACTGGAGCGTCACTTTAAAGCAGGTGGTTTTACTCATGATTTTAGACGCAAGCAATTTCACTGGGATGTGGGGTTGCATTATGTAGGAGAGATGCAACCGGGTTCGCAGATGCGAGGTATATTTGATCTAGTCACAGCAAATCATGTCCAATGGAATAAAATGCCGGAACCCTTTGACAAGTTCGTTTATCCGGAATTTAGTTTTAATCTGTATGGAGATGAAAAGAGATATATAGCTGACCTAATTAAACTATTTCCTCAAGAAAAGTCAGCAATTCGGCAATATTTTCGAGATCTAAAGAAAGCTGCGGGAGCTTTAATTAACGACTCAATGGGAAAAAGTAGTTCTTTACCAGTTAAGTTATTGGGGAGTGCAGGTAAATTATGGAATAGATTTCCCTTGAATCTCACAGTGAAAGACTACTTGGATAAGCGTTTTCAAGATTCAAAACTTAAGGCTTTACTGGTATCTCAGTGGGGAACCTACGGACTTTCTCCAAGTATTTGTGCTTTTGTGCAACATGCAACGGTTGTGCAATCTTATCTCAATGGTGGGTATTACCCTGTGGGAGGAGCAGGTGAGATTGCTGCTAGCGTGAAGAAAATTGTCGAAAAATCCGGTGGAAAATTCTTGCTAAACCGCGAAGTTACTGAAGTTTTAATTGAAGACGGTAGTGCGGTAGGAGTAAGAGTTCGTCAGCTAAATGCTCAAAATGTAAATACCAAAAATGTAAACACCAAAGATAATCCTGACACAGCAACTTCTTCAGCAACAGAAGAATATTACGCACCTGTGATAGTCTCCAATGTTGGTAGTGCAAACACTTACCTGAAACTAATCCCTCGGGATTATCCAATCCCCTTCCGAGATTCTCTACAAAGATTTATCAAACAATATTCGCCTACAACTAATCTGACTGTATATTTAGGATTCTCCGAAGATCTAAGAAAACTAGGTTTCAAAGGTGAAAATCACTGGATTTATGGCAGCATTGACCATGACAAAATTTACGAATGCAGAGGTGATTGGATTAATGATGAACAACCCCTAAGTATCTACCTTTCATTCCCTTCACTAAAAGATCCAAAAGCAGAAAATCATACAGCCGAAATTATCGCATTTAGTGACTACAAATCTTTTGCACAATGGAAAAATCAACCTTGGTTACATCGCGATGATAATTATCAGCAACTAAAACAAGGTCTAATGGATAGGCTAATTGATTTTGTAGATAAATATTATCCTGGTTTTGCTGACATCATTGCGTATAAAGAACTTTCTACACCTTTAACCAACGAACATTTTACTGCTCACTACCAAGGAGCGATCTACGGACTTCCTGCTGTATGCGATCGCATCTCTGATGCGCGTTCCGTACGCTTCGATCCACAAAACTCAGCTTGGACAACTCCCAAAACCCCATTACCTGGCTTATACCTTACAGGTTCTGATGTTTGCTCCTTAGGAATTATTGGTGCAATGATGGGGGGTGTTTTCACCCTAAGCGATCTACCCGGTGGTATTTCATTCCCAGAGGTGTTTGCTGGTGCAGCAAAAAGCAAGTCCAAATGACTCAATATTTTCATAGCAAAAGATTTAGAGACCTTCTATGAAAGGTCTCTAATATAAAAAATTGTGTTATACCAAAACACGATTAATATTTATATTTTTTAGTTCGGAAGTCAGTATTCGGAAATCAGAAGTAAAATAGGTAAAACAAGAGAAGAAAGATTTATTGAGTAATCACCAATTCCCAATTATCAATTACCAATTACCAACTTGACACATAATCTTTTTTCAGCAGCGCAAACATTTTTAAATCGTGAAAATGACCCTTCCAAAAACCACGTTCTCTTAAAATCCCTTCCTCTTGAAAACCTAGTTTTTGTAATAATTTCATAGATGCAATATTTGGTAACATAACCGTTGCTTCGATTCGGTTTAATTGCATTATTTCAAAACCATAATGAATTACAGCACTAAGAGCTTTAGTCATTATTCCCTGTCTCCAATAAGTTTGGCAAAGTTCATAACCAATTTCGGCACGCAAACGATTTTTGTTCCATCCACTATAACCACAAGTTCCAATTATTATATTTTCTCTCTTTTTAGCTATTCCCCAACGTATAACTTCCTGCTCTCTAAAACCTTCACTTAAGCTATAAATTAGATATTTAGCTTCTTCAATATTTTTAAATTCTTCAACATCATGATATTCAAGGACACTTGGATCGGAAAATATTCGATAAATAGCTTCTGCATCAGATAATTTGATCTCTCTTAAGACTAAACTTTCTGACTCTAATTTTGGAAATTTGTAAAGCATATATTCATGCAAAAGATTGCGATTTATTCAATGCGATTTACCAACAACTATTATTATCTCACCAAATAAAAATAGTCGCATAAATGCAACGTTCACACATAGCCCGCAGGAACCACAAATTCTTAGAATTCGATTGAATTAAGTTATTTTTATATAATTATATGCTCGAATGCTCTAATTAAACGTGACTACACTTCTAATAGAATCGCCTTGATGCATTAAATCAAAAGCATCGTTAATTTTTTCAATTGGCATTACGTGGGTAATCAAATCATCAATATTGATTTTTCCTTCCATATACCAATCAACAATTTTTGGTACATCAGTCCGCCCCCTTGCTCCACCAAATGCTGAACCTTTCCAAACTCGCCCGGTTACTAATTGAAAGGGACGAGTACTAATTTCTTCACCTGCACCTGCAACACCAATAATAATGCTTTGACCCCAGCCTTTATGGCAACATTCTAGGGCTTGGCGCATAACTTTGACATTACCAATACATTCAAAGCTATAGTCTGCACCACCATCAGTTAAATCGACTAAATACTTAACTAAATCACCTTCAACTTCATTGGGATTGACAAAGTGGGTCATCCCAAATTTTTCTGCTAAGGGGCGTTTCTTGGGATTAAGATCTACACCAATAATTTTATTGGCTCCCACCATCCGCGCTCCTTGAATTACGTTTAAACCAATACCACCCAAACCAAAGACAACCACATTAGCGCCGGGTTCTACTTTTGCAGTATAGATTACAGCACCTATACCTGTTGTCACGCCGCAGCCGATATAACAAACTTTATCAAAGGGAGCATCTTCGCGGATTTTCGCAAGAGCAATTTCTGGTAAAACAGTATAGTTGGCGAAAGTAGAAGTACCCATATAATGGTAAAGTTTTTTGCCATCGATAGAAAAGCGACTACTACCGTCAGGCATTACACCCTTACCTTGGGTAGCGCGAATAGCTTGACAAAGATTAGTTTTAAGACTGAGACAATATTCACATTGGCGACACTCTGGGGTATACAAAGGAATCACGCGATCGCCCTTTTTCAGGCTAGTTACTTCTTTACCAACTTCGACTACAACACCCGCACCTTCATGTCCTAAAATCGCAGGAAATAAACCCTCAGGATCTCTACCAGAAAGGGTGTAAGCGTCGGTGTGACAGACTCCACTGGCTTTTATTTCCACCATCACTTCGCCAGCTTTGGGACCTTCAAGTTGCACCGTTTCAATGCTTAGTGGTTTACCTGCCTCGTAAGCGATTGCTGCTTTAACTTCCACTTTCTACTGTCCTTCTGTGTATATTTCCTAAATTATCTGATGTGATTTTATTAAGTTGATATTGGCAAATTTGATATTGGCAAATTTGATATTGGCAAATACTGGAGATAATTATTCATACTTTGATGCAAGTTAAAGGTTAGCCTATGAATACCAATACAGCTAGCTCTAGTTACATAAATTAAAGAAATGGCAAAGATCGCAGCTATGAAAATAGACTTTTGGCAACAGTAAATTAATCGCCTCAAATAATCGCCTCAAATAATCGCCTCAAATAATTCCCTCAAAATTATGAAACAAGGGAATACCAAACTATAAATCTCCCAATACAACTAATTTTGTTGATATATCATTGCATGATAAGGGAAGCGTCATGCCTTCTGCATATCGCATCTTACATCTGAAAAAATGCAATTATATAAATGGGCTATTTAATTTACTGGAACTCCCTAATATTTTTTCCTATCCTCCGTTCCCTGTTCTCTTTTCCTGAGATATCACTTAATTTTTTTTAGATATGACTCGAATTCTTCCAAAGCTTTAGGAACCCCAAAGATATTGGCGCGCTCAACAAATTGAGGAATAATTTTTGCAACAGGGAGATCGGGAAAATTTGGAGAAGTATTGAATTCCATATACTCACTGTTGACCAGTATATAAATTTTTAAGGTGCCATCAGCATAGATCCATAATTCTGGTACCCTCAATTCTTGATATGCAGCAACTTTATTTATGGACACACCATCAGTATCTATGACTAAATCTGGCGGTGGTTGTTGAGTCAAATTTAATGTCTTTTTACCGGCGACCTCTTGATGATTTTGAATGTAAAAGCAGTTATCTGGCTCGATTGCGACTCCCCGATTCTCACTCTTTAAAGTGGTTGACCCAAAAGAAATCCAAGATTTTTCCTGAGATTTCAGCGACATCTCAAGCAAATTTGCAATTACGACTTTCCCCCTTTCCTCATCTCCTAGGGGAGACATAATTTCTAGAACTTTATCAGCGTATGCGATTCTGAAAGAACGATTTTGCTCTAGTTCAACTAATATTTGATTTAATCTTTGCCAAGAAACAGGCTGTAAGATTAATTTTTCTCCCGGTTCTAGTTGCAGTTCCAAGGAATTTTTGGGTTTTGTGGATATAGCATTGAGGTCGTAACCTTTGGGGATAAATACAGATATCTGGGATTTTTTCCAACTAGGTTGAGTGCGATAAAATTCTTTGTTATTCATTTTTAGAACATAAGTGTTACTTCTAACCCGCTACTTCGGAAAGCTTGAATCATCTATTGGTAGAGTTGTTATACTGCTTTGTACTAAAGCATTTTGAGGATTTTCATAAGTAAGGGGCAACTTGAGTAAATCTTAAAAGTTATCCTATCAGTATTTAGATCTGGATATCACATAATGGGAACGAAGATTTCTTCATATTTTCTATGAGTTTGTGAAATTATTGTTGGTGCGCGAACTAATACAATAGTTTTATTAATCTAGTTGTTTCAGACACCCTTCCCTAGCTATGAATCCTGCTCTAACAAAAATTGGTGCCCAAATGTCCAACCTGAGTGGTGTTAGAGCCATCATGAAGGATGTGATTGAAACCTTGGAAGCAAGCAAAGGTAAGGATTTAATTAATTTAAGTGCGGGTAATCCGTTAATTCTGCCAGAAGTAGAACAGTTATGGCGTGATTGTACTGCACAGTTACTAGCTAGCCCAAATTATAGTGAAGTTGTATGTCGCTACGGTTCTTCACAGGGTTATGCACCTTTAATTGAAGCTATTGTTAAGGATTTTAACCGACGATATGAATTAAATTTAAGTACGCGTAATGTTTTATTAACACCGGGCAGCCAAAGTTTATATTTCTATGCTGCAAATGCTTTCGGAGGTTACACCACTAATGGTGAACTCAAACAAATTATTTTACCTCTTAGTCCTGAATATACCGGTTATGGTGGTGTCTGTTTAGTTCCGGAAGCTTTAATTGCTTATAAACCGACTTTAGATATCGATGCTTCATCCCACCGATTTAAATACCGCCCTGATTTTAGTCAATTAGCGATCGCTGAAAATAGCGGTTGTGTAATATTTTCTCGTCCTTGCAATCCAACGGGGAATGTACTGACGGATGATGAAGTAAATAAAATTGCTTTAATGGCTGCACCACATAATGTACCGGTATTTATCGACTCAGCATATGCGCCCCCATTTCCGGCATTGAATTTTACAAGCATGACGCCAAAATTTGGTGGGAATATTGTCCACTGCATGAGCTTATCAAAAGCAGGTTTGCCGGGGGAACGTGTTGGAATCGCAATTGGTGACGAACGGATTATTGAGGTTTTGCAGTCCTTTCAAACCAATATGTGCATTCATCCATCTCGTTACGGACAAGCAATTGCAGCCTACGCGATTAATTCTGGGGCTCTGGTAGAAATTAGTGAAACTGTTATTCGTCCCTTTTATCTAAATAAATTTACGGTATTAGAAAGTACCTTAGATTCAGCCATGCCGGATAGTTTACCTTGGTTCTTACATCGTGGTGAAGGTGCTATTTTTGCTTGGCTATGGTTGGAAAACTTACCAATTACAGACTGGGAATTTTATCAGCGACTCAAGGAGGTTGGGGTTATTGTTGTACCAGGTAGTACTTTCTTTCCTGGCTTAAATCAAGAATGGGAACACAAACAGCAGTGTTTCCGCATTAGTCTTACGGGTAGCGATCGAGAAATTGCGACCGCAATGGAACGGTTAGCCCAAGTTGCTCAAACTGTTTATCAAGGAGATAATTGATGAGCTAAAAAAGATATTCTCTTGCGCACCTAAATAAAAACCTTCGTATATTAATCTTGTTTAGCGGTTTGTTACAGCTCAGCATAAGACTCACCTAAAAAAGACATTCTCTTGTACATCTCAGACGCTCTTGTATATTCATCTTATATGGCGGTGCGTTACGGCGCGGCGATAAGAGTCACCTAAAAAAGATATTCTATTGCGCATCTCAGACGCCCTTGTATATTAATCTTATATGGCGGTGCGTTACGGCGCGGCGATAAGAGTCACCTAAAAAAGATATTCTATTTCGCTCGTTCTAGCGTAAGCGTACTGTAAGTATTGTGCATTAACTGATAACTGATGGATGGTTGGCTAGAAATTGGAAAAATTGTTGCTCCACAGGGTTTGCAAGGAGAGATGCGGGTTTATCCAGAAACTGATTTTCCCGAACGTTTTGAAGTCCCCGGACAACGTTGGTTATTATGTCCGGGAAAAAGTGAACCTGAACCTGTGGAACTAAAAAAAGGACGTTATTTAGAGGGAAAAAACTTATACGTAATAAAACTAGCTGGGATCGAATATCGCGATCAAGCAGAAGAATTACGGGGTTGTAAGTTATTGGTTCCTGAGAGTAATCGCCCCCAGTTGGGAGAAGATGAATATCACGTGATGGATTTGATTGGCTTATCAGTTTTTCTTCAAGAGTCCGGCGAACTGATTGGTAAAGTTATTGATGTGATTCCTGCAGGTAACGATCTGTTGGAGGTTGAGTTACAAGATTCTGACAATAAGAAATTTGAGAATAAACAATCTGAGAACAAGAAGAAAGATAAGCAAAATGTTTTAATTCCTTTCGTGAGAGCAATTGCACCTGTAGTCGATTTGGAAGCTAGTCGAATTGAGATTACACCACCACCAGGTTTGTTAACTATTAATGACTAATTTGATGCTCAGAAGCTTTTTCCCTACTCTCTTCTCTAGCTCAACTTCACTTGCAGAGTAGTTTAGCTATTCCTCTCGACGTACACCTTTCCCTATTTGATTGTCGCTGCAGTCAATCACGGGAGCAAGTTTACCTCGTCTTCGTTGTTTTCTATTCGGCAGGATAAAAATGCTAATACTGCAAGCAAGCCAAATACCAATTAGGAAAACAATCAGACAAATAAATTTCTCAGGAGACGCGACAGGGACTGCAACGTCTCTACTAGAGAATCTGTTGAATTGGTGTTACCTCTTTATTTAGGGATATTAGGAAGTCCAAACATGCATGGCAAGTTTATAATTAGCAGCTTGCTTTATTCTACGGACAAACACTAGTAATAAATGCAACAAGCATTATGTGTAAATAAAGTTATTTAACTTAAGAATACAAAATTATTGCATATCTCAACATCAAACAAGAAATACAATGCTCAGTCTAAAAGTTAAACCTGATGGTGCGAATACTGGTGAATATAAGAGAGTAGTAATTTTTTATGTATTTGCTTAATTCTGACGCTAATATTGTTTGTATTTAAACAGGAGCGCGGTCGGAGTAATTTTTATGACACCTGCATCAAATAATACTACACATTTGTTATGAGACTGGGTTGTTATTGAGCCTAAATGACGAGCACTAAAGTTTATCCGAAAATAATAAAAGGTAATATTAAAATTATTTATTCTTTCCATGGTAATCTTCTCAATTCATATTTATATCAACCAGAAGATATACATATTAATTTTACAAGATTAAATCATTAAAATTAATTATAAACATCAATCTATTTGATAACTAAACAAGTATTTGTGAATTGTTGACGAGGTTAAAATCTCGTTAATATAGCAAGGTGTAATAGTATTTCGTGCTAAAATTTTTTTCATGTTATTAGCTTGCTGTCGGAATAATCACATAAAAAATTAATTTAATAATAATTTAATTTTTATCTGTCACAGTTATCTAGACAAGCCAGTTGTTATTCCTAAAGTTTGCAAACAGTGGTAATTCCCAAATAGATTTTAATTGGAATAATCAACAAATCATCAAGTTTGATTACTAATGAAGATTGTTTATGAATGATAATTAAGTACTTTAAAGGGGAACAAATATTGATATTAAAGTAAGATTATTTACCTTGCATTTCTGTATCTGCTAAGTAAAATACTAATTCTGTAACAGTGTAATTTTTGAAAGTATATTATTTACGAAGTTGAATGGAGTTTAATTTATGACTTTAGCAAGTGCTCCACAAACAAAGCCGCTCGCAGCAGATGAATTACGTAAGATGAATGCTTACTGGCGAGCAGCGAATTATCTCTCTGTCGGTCAAATTTATCTTTTAGACAATCCTTTACTTAAAGAACCCCTCAAGATAGAACATGTTAAACCAAGACTTCTCGGTCATTGGGGAACAACTCCTGGTTTAAATTTTGTTTATGTTCATCTCAACCGGGTAATCAAGAAAAATAACCTAGATATGATTTATATCGCTGGTCCCGGTCATGGTGGTCCTGGATTGGTGGCAAATACATATTTGGAAGGAACTTATAGTAAGTATTATCCTAACGTTTCTCAAGATGAAGAGGGAATGAAGAAGCTGTTCAAACAGTTTTCTTTCCCTGGTGGTGTCCCCTCCCACGTAGCACCAGAAACTCCAGGAAGTATCCATGAAGGTGGAGAACTCGGTTATGCTCTTTCCCATGCCTATGGTGCAGCCTTTGATAATCCTGATTTAATCGTTTCTTGTGTGGTTGGGGATGGTGAGGCAGAAACTGGACCTTTAGCTACTAGCTGGCATTCTAACAAGTTTCTTAACCCGGTTCATGATGGTGCTGTACTACCGGTTTTGCATCTGAATGGCTATAAAATTGCGAACCCAACAATCTTGGCAAGAATGAGCCGCGAAGAATTGCAAAGTCTATTTATTGGTTATGGTTATAAGCCTTATTTCGTGGAGGGCTCCGATCCCGAAAAAATGCATCAATTGATGGCTGCAACTTTGGATACTGCAATTCATGAAATTAAAGATATTCAAGAAGAAGCTCGGAAAAATGGTTTTAGCAAACGTCCCCAATGGCCGATGATTATTTTGCGATCGCCTAAAGGTTGGACGGGACCTAAGGAAGTTGATGGTAAGAAAACAGAAGATTATTGGCGATCGCACCAAGTTCCCCTATCGAATATGGCAGCGGAACCAGACCATGTCAAACAGTTGGAAACCTGGATGAAGAGTTATAAGCCAGAAGAACTCTTTGATGGAAATGGTCAATTAATTGCGGAACTAGCAGAACTGGCTCCTGAAGGACACCTACGGATGGGTGATAACCTCCATGCTAATGGTGGTATATTGCTGCGGGACTTAAAAATGCCCGATTTTCGCGATTATGCAGTGGAAGTTAAAGAACCTGCGGAAATTAAAGCTGAAGCTACACGCGTTTCTGGTAAGTTCCTGCGGGATGTGATGAAGCTCAACTTGGAAAGTCGCAATTTTCGGGTATTTGGTCCCGACGAAACAGCGTCTAACCGCCTTGCAGACATATTTGATGTTTCTAAAAGAACTTGGGTCGCCGAAACCCTTGATTATGATGATAACCTCGCTGCTGACGGTAGGGTTATGGAAATTCTCAGCGAGCATACTTGTCAGGGTTGGTTAGAAGGATATTTGCTTACTGGTCGTCATGGATATTTTTCCTGTTACGAAGCATTTATTCACATTATCGACTCAATGTTTAACCAGCATGCCAAATGGTTAAAAACAACTCGCCATATACCCTGGCGCAGACCAATTGCTTCTTTGAATTATCTACTAACTAGTCACGTTTGGCGACAAGATCATAACGGTTTTTCCCACCAAGATCCCGGTTTTATCGACCATGTTGTCAACAAAAAATCTGAAGTTATTCGGGTTTATTTACCACCGGATGCTAATTGCTTGCTATCAGTGACTGACCATTGTCTGCGTAGTCAGAATTATGTAAACGTAATTATTGCTGGTAAGCAACCATCATTACAGTACTTAGATATAGATTCTGCAATCAAGCACTGCACTAAAGGAATCGGTATTTGGGAATGGGCAAGCAATGACCAAGGTGGCGAGCCTGATGTTGTCATGGCTTGTGCTGGAGATGCTCCGACTTTAGAAACATTAGCCGCTGTGGATATTTTGCGACAAAACTTCCCCGATCTTAAAGTCCGGGTAGTTAACGTGGTAGACTTAATGACGTTGCAGCCAGAGACTGAACATCCCCACGGTTTAAGCGATAAAGACTTTGACAGTTTGTTCACAACCGATAAACCAATTATTTTTGCCTTTCATGGTTATCCTTGGTTAATCCACCGTCTCACTTATCGTCGTACTAATCACCATAATTTACACGTTCGGGGTTACAAAGAAGAAGGAACTACAACCACTCCATTTGATATGGTGGTCATGAATGACCTGGATCGCTTCCACCTGGCAATAGATGTTATTGAACGAGTCCCTCAGTTAGGCTCATCCGCTGCTTATGTCAAACAAATGTTACAAGACAAACTTATAGAACATAAGCATTACGTTGCCGAACACGGAGTAGATATGCCGGAAGTTCTTGACTGGCATTGGAGTTATGACGATATTTAATTGATCGTTTTTTACTGGTAATGGGTAATTGGTAACTGGTATATGCCCTAGCCGCTCGCGGCTAGTGGCAATGAAAAAACTGTATGGGCTTGTAGCAACTTTAAGGTTATGTGCCTATGGCGAACAAGGTGAATAGGGATATGTAATTATTGAAACGAATAAAATACTGTATCCCCCGATCCCCGACCTTAATACTCCGATCCCCAATTTCCTTTACCTAAAGCCCAGTGCCCGATCCCCAATTCCCGATCGCCAAATACTCGTCGAAACCCCGATCATTCTTGTATACTTCGTTATCATCATCCTCCATCTGTTTTCTCTTAATTTACAATGAATAACAAGTCATTTGATCGGGATTATCGCCAATTCGCACCACAAGATACCCAAGTCGCAGATTCCGGTTTAGTTCGGGTTGAAGATGACCGTACTGGGATGAGCGAACAATCTCTTAAGCGGGCAATTGTTGATAATCTTCATTACGGACAAGGTAAAGATAACTACTTCGCAACCCCGTATGATTACTATATGGCAATTGCCCGTAGTATGCGCGATCGGTTAATCAAGAGGCGAATTCAAACTGCTAGAACTCACATCCAGGAAGATTCAAAAATTGTTTATTATCTTTCTGCAGAGTTTTTGATGGGGCGTTATACCGGTAATAGCTTAATCAATTTGGGCATATATGAAAGAGTCCGCAAAGTGCTGCGAGAATCAGGGCTCGAACTAGACGATCTCCTGGAAAAAGAGCACGAGCCAGGATTAGGTAATGGTGGTTTAGGAAGATTGGCGGCTTGTTATCTCGACTCCCTTGCAACTTTGGAAATACCTGCAGTTGGCTATGGTATTCGTTATGAATTTGGAATTTTTGAGCAAGAAATTCGTAATGGTTGGCAAGCGGAGAAACCTGATAAATGGTTGAGTTTTGGTAATGCTTGGGAAGTTTCTCTTCCAGAGTATCGAACCGAAGTAAAATTTGGCGGTCATACAGAAAGCTATACAGATAATAACGGACGTTACCAAACTAATTGGATTCCAGAACATACAGTATTTGGAATTCCTTATGATACTCCTATTCCTGGTTATGGAGTAAACACAGTAAATATTCTGCGATTGTGGAAAGCAGAATCGAGCAATGAATTTGATTTAGATGCCTTCAATGCTGGAGATTATCTTGGTGCGGTAGCCAGCAAAATGTTTTCTGAAAATATCTCCAAAGTGCTTTATCCCAATGACGACACCGTCCAAGGTAAGCAATTACGTTTAGAGCAACAATACTTCTTTGTTTCCTGTTCTTTACAAGATATTATCCGCCGTCATCTTTACCACTACAAAAAACTCGATGATCTGCACGAGAAATCAGCTATTCAACTTAATGACACCCACCCATCTATCGGGATCGCCGAATTGATGCGACTGTTGATCGACGTTCACCAAATGGATTGGGAGCAAGCATGGCACATTACCCAAAATTGTTTTGCTTACACCAACCATACCTTACTACCAGAAGCCTTAGAACGTTGGTCTGTAAATCTATTTGGTCGTTTACTTCCCCGACATCTGGAAATTATCTATGAAATCAACTTCCGATTTTTAAGTGAAGTTAGAAAACGTTATCCCGGCGACAACCAACGCATAGCAAGACTTTCCTTGATTGAAGGAGAAGGAGACCATAAAAAAGTCCGCATGGCGAACCTAGCTTGTGTTGGTAGCCGTAAAATAAATGGTGTTGCTGCGTTACATACCAAGTTACTCCAACAAGATGTTCTGCGGGATTTCTACGAACTCACACCAGAGAAGTTTATTAATAAAACTAATGGAGTTACACCGCGTCGTTGGTTACTGTTGGGTAATCCCAGACTTTCTAACCTGATTACTGAGAAAATAGGTGAAGCTTGGATTACTAACCTTGACGAACTAAGAAAATTAGAACAATTTGCCGACGATCCACAATTTAGACAAACATGGCGAGAAATAAAACAAGCCAATAAACAAGATTTAGCAGAATACATCAAACGCAAAAATAATATTCAGGTTGATACTAATTCATTGTTTGACGTTCAAGTTAAGCGATTGCACGAGTACAAACGCCAGCTTCTCAACGTACTGCATATAATCACCCTTTACAATCGAATTAAACGCAATCCCAATGAAGATATTCTTCCCCGGACGTTTATTTTTGGTGGAAAAGCTGCACCTGGTTATTTCATTGCCAAATTAATCATCAAACTGATCAATTCAGTAGCTGCTGTAGTTAATGACGATCCCAGCTTAGGAGGACGTCTAAAAGTGGCATTTTTGTCCAACTACAACGTTTCCATGAGTCAACAAATATATGCAGCAGCCGAACTATCAGAACAAATTTCCACAGCAGGGAAAGAAGCTTCTGGTACGGGTAACATGAAATTTGCCCTCAATGGTGCTTTAACAATTGGGACTTTAGATGGAGCCAACGTCGAAATTCGTGAAGAAGTTGGTGCAGAGAACTTCTTTTTATGTGGTTTAACAACCCCAGAAGTATATGAACTCAAAGCTAAAGGTTATAATCCTCAAGAATATTATCAATCTAACCCCCAATTGCAAGAAGTAATAAAGCTAATTGCTTGCGGACATTTTTCCGATGGTGATTCCCAGTTGTTCCAACCTTTACTGGATTCATTGTTATACAATGACAAGTACATGCTGTTTGCTGATTACCAGTCCTACATCGATACTCAGGATCGTGTAAGTCAAGCATATCGCCAAGAAGACAATTGGACCCGGATGTCTATTCTCAACACAGCCCGAATGGGTAAATTTTCTTCAGATCGTGCAATTAGTGAATATTGCAAAGAAATTTGGCATGTTGAACCCGTACCTGTGGAATTGAAGGAATATAGTCCCGAAGATATGAACTTACAGATTTCAAAAGTTCATTGGTAGTTGCTAGTTATTGATTGCTAATTGATCTTTGGTAATTGGTAATTGGTAATTGGTAATAAGAGCTTATTTAAGATTTGGAATGCAAATTGTATATTTTACGGGTGATGGGGCAAATCTTTGCCTCTACACCTTTCCAATCACTAATCCCCAATCACCAAAACATGAAAGTCGCAGTTTTTAACACTAAAACCTACGATCGCCAATTTCTTACTGATGCAAACGCTGAAAGTGGTCACGAACTAGTTTTTTTTGAACCAAGACTTACTCCGGACACAGCCAGTTTAGCCTCGGGTTTTGAGGCTGTATGTGTATTTATTAATGATGAACTGCACGCCGAAACACTAAAAATAATTGCATCGACAGGAACAAAACTAGTTGCTTTGCGCTCTGCAGGTTTCAATCATGTGGATTTACATACAGCAGCAAAACTAGGAATTAAAGTTGTCCGCGTTCCATCTTATTCTCCCCAAGCTGTCGCCGAGCATGCTGTAGGACTAATATTAACTCTCAATCGCAAATACCACCGAGCTTTCAACCGGGTACGGGAATCTAATTTTTCTCTAAACGGTTTACTGGGATTTGACCTTTATGGTTCCACCGTTGGTATTGTTGGTACGGGTAAAATCGGCGTTTGTTTTGCTCAAATAATGAGAGGGTTTGGTTGCAAACTACTTGCTTACGATGTCTATAAAAATCCCATTTGTTTGGATATGGGAGTCAAATATGTAGAATTCCCAGAACTACTCAGGAATTCAGATATCGTTTCCCTTCATTGTCCGTTAACTCCAGAATCCCATCACATGATTAATAGCGAATCACTCAAGGATTTTAATCCTGGTGCAATGCTAATTAATACTAGTCGTGGCGGACTCATTGATACCAAAGCTGTTATCCAAGGTCTTAAGTCAGGTCGGATTGGTCACCTAGGATTAGATGTATATGAATTAGAAGGAAGCTTATTTTTTGAAGATTTATCAGATCAAGTTATTCAAGATGATACTTTTGGACGCTTAGTAACTTTTCCCAACGTAGTTGTAACCGGACATCAAGCATTTTTTACTAGAAACGCATTACAAAATATTGCCGAAGCCACCATATCAAACATTACTGATGTAGCTAATGGGCGTTCTTGTCCCAATCTTGTTTTAGCAGAGCAAGGAATAGCTGTTTGAGTAATAAGTAACAAGTAATGAGTAACTGAGATAAGAAGTCGTAGAGACGCGTTAGCAAAGCATGTCCGTAGGACATAACCCAACAATCCGGGCTGTTTTTTGGGTTGCGCTGTGGCTTAACCCAACCTACGAAAATGCTTAACTCTTACTCATTACTCACACAAAATGTTATTAAATAACTTCACTTTCAGGGCGAAATCTTAAAAGATATGAATTAAATCCCCTTCAACCGGAGTCGGCTGTCAAAATCTGGTCAAGAGAATATTCACAAATGGTGGATATGGGGCATTGAATATATAAGGCGTTGGAAACAAATTCCATTGATTATTTCCCCGCGATCGCCTCAAATCTAGAGTAGGGGTGAGCTTATCATCAAGTGTCAAACCTGTGTGCAACCTGCTCTATTACTCAAACAGTCGTCAACTAAAAAGGAAATATTAGGAGGTAAAACCTTGGGAAAGTTAAAAGTTGCAATTAATGGATTTGGTCGTATTGGTCGATTGGTATTTCGTGCTGGGATCAAAAATCCTAACATTGAGTTTGTTGGAATCAATGACTTAGTTCCACCAGCTAATTTAGCTTATTTACTGAAATACGATTCTACCCACGGCAGCTACCAGGGTACTATTGAAGCGAAAGATGATGGCATCGTTGTTGACGGTAATTTTATCCCCTGTGTCAGTGTCCGCAACCCTTCAGAACTACCTTGGGGTAAGCTGGGTGTTGATTATGTTGTAGAAGCGACAGGACTGTTCACAAAATATGATGGAGCAGCAAATCATTTGCAAGCTGGTGCGAAAAGAGTTGTAATTTCTGCTCCTACTAAAGATCCAGAGAAAATCAAAACTTTACTCATGGGTGTAAACCACGAGTTATTTGATAGCAGTAAAGATACAATTGTTTCTAATGCTAGTTGTACGACTAATTGTTTAGCTCCTGTAGCTAAAGTCATCAACGATAACTTTGGTTTGGCTGAAGGATTGATGACTACGGTGCATGCAATGACAGCCACCCAACCCACTGTGGATGGACCTTCCAAGAAGGATATGCGCGGTGGTCGCGGTGCATCACAAAATATTATCCCTGCTTCTACAGGTGCGGCTAAAGCTGTAGCATTAGTTTTACCCGAACTCAAAGGTAAGTTGACTGGGATGGCGTTCCGAGTTCCCACACCTGATGTATCTGTAGTCGATCTAACTTTTAAGACTACAAAAGCCACAAGTTATAAGGAAATCTGCGCGGCGATGAAAGCTGCTTCGGAAACGACCCTAAAAGGTGTTTTGGGATATACAGAAGACCCAGTAGTTTCGAATGATTTCCGGGGCGACTCCCATTCTAGTATTTTTGATGCCGGTGCGGGTATTGAACTTAACTCCAATTTCTTTAAAATCGTTTCCTGGTATGACAACGAGTGGGGTTATTCAAAACGTGTAATAGACCTAATGATGTTTATGGCACAAAAAGAAGGGATTTTATCAGGTGCAGAAGCTGCGCTAGTTTAAGGTTTTCTATAACTAGGAGGCGGAGCCTCCAAACTCTAGTTCCCAGGCTCAGCCTGGGAACCAGAAAATCGAGGCTCTGCCTCTGATTGATAAAAGTGGTACACTGGTGTTCTTACCCTAATGTGTACTTACGGCACATATGACAAAAGACAAAGAAAAAAGCAATATTAATCAAGATATGCGCCGTGATTTTGCTAACCGCGACGAGCTAGTAGCATATATACGCGAACAATTTCCCGAAGCTGCGAAACGGGACAATAATATCAGTGAGATCAAAGGCGGTCATCAAGCTGCTAAGAAAGCATTACAAAAAGTCAAACCAAAACGCTACGAAAAAACACGTAATTTTATTAAAGGTGATGTCACGCGACTATCTCCTTATTTACGACATGGGGTTCTCAGCTTGCGAGAAGCACGAGATTTTGTCTTGGGTAAGGTTAATAGTGATGAGGATGCGGCAAAACTCATCAATGAATTTGGTTGGCGGGATTATTGGCGACGTTTATATTTAAAACTAGGAAATGGTATTTGGGAAGATAGGGAAGAGTACAAAACCGGTTACAGTGTTGCTGAATATGCGCCCGAACTACCACAGGAAATTAGAGAAGGTAACACAAAATTAAATTGCATTGATAGCTTTAGTCGTCAGTTGCGGGAAACTGGTTATCTACACAATCATATGCGGATGTGGATCGCTGCATATATCGTCCATTGGCGGCGCATCCGTTGGCAAGCTGGAGCAAAATGGTTTTTGGAACACTTATTAGATGGCGATCCGGCAAGTAACAATATGTCATGGCAATGGGTTGCGAGTACCTTTAGTCATAAACCTTACTTTTTTAACCGGGAAAACTTGGAACGTTATACGGAAGGGGTTTACTGTAAGGAATGTTCTTTAAAGGGTAAATGTGATTTTGAGGGAAGTTACGAAGAATTAGAAGAGAAGTTGTTTCCGAAGAAAGAATTTACTAGGAAGCCCAATAGTCAGAGTTGGCAAAAGGGGAAGAAAAAACGACGCTAGAGGCGCTGCGCGCAAGTCAAAAGTAAAAAGTAAAAAGTCAAAAATTTCATACTTATGAAAATTCCCAAGTATAGACCCCCATCACATCCAGGTGAAATACTACTTAAAGATTTTCTCGAGCCGATGGGAGTAACCC
The DNA here is from genome assembly GCF_030065675.1 of Mastigocoleus sp. MO_188.B34. Taxonomy (GTDB): domain Bacteria; phylum Cyanobacteriota; class Cyanobacteriia; order Cyanobacteriales; family Nostocaceae; genus Mastigocoleus. The sequence continues at coordinate 20,649 of NZ_JASJDK010000065.1, forward strand.
AACGACAACTTGCAGATGCACTTCATGTCCCGTATCAGCGAATAAATGAGCTTGTAAACCAAAAGCGAGGTATTACACCAAGTACAGCAGTACGGTTATCGAAGTTTTTTGGAAATAGTTCGGAGTTTTGGTTGAATTTACAACAAGCTTGGGAACTCTACCACGTCCTCAAAGAAGAAGAAGAGGAACTAAAAACTATTTCCCAATTCAGAGCCACGGGGTGAGGTATGGCGCTACGAGCTATAACCTGATTTTTTAAACATCCTTTGAGGAATTCATTATTCCAATCTCTTGCAATTTGATTTTGACCGAACTAAAATCTACTCCACAGTAGTAATATTTTCTATCTTTCAAATCTGCTAAATAATATCCTTGGGTACCACCATTAATTCTAAATAATTCAATAGCAACTTTTTTCATGGAAGTACCCCATGTTGCATATAAATCTTTTTGACTTAACCAAGGGAAATTATACAGGTTGATAAACGGTTCTCCGTGTCTAAAAGCCCAACCGTTCATTCGTCGTTCAATTACACGGATATATGCTGGACGATAAATTGTTGTATTATCCATATAAAATTTATTCAAATTTCTCAATACAGAAAATTCTTTAAGAAATTATTTTTGTAAACTTGTAAGAATATTTATATGTAGATGAATTACGTAACTGATTAAAATGCCCCTGGATCAGCTACAGCCAGAAGAACGTCGTAAATTACATCAAGCACTTCTAAATGCCTTTCCTAGTCCAACAGACTTGGAAATGATGCTTTATTTTTGTGCATTAAATAAGAATTTAAATGAAATTGTAACAGGTCAAAACCACGCGCAAGTTATCTTTAAATTGATCCAGTGGGCTGAAGCTAATGGAAAAGTAGAAGAACTTTTAATCGCAGCATGCGAACCAGAAGTTGGTAGACCAAATAATTCGAAGTTAAAACCATTTTGCCAAAAACTTAATCAGACACAATTGGTAGTGGAACAACCCCCACCACTTGAGCAGACAATAAACACTTCACAGCAGTTTGATATTTTCCTTTGTCACAACAGTCAGGACAAGGATGAAGTAAGAAAAGTAAGAGAAGCTTTGCAACAGCAGGGATTTAAATGCTTTTTAGATGAATATTTAAGTGGTGGTGAGCTATGGAGACAAAGCATAGCTCGTGCAATTCGGAACAGTAGATATGTTGTGATTTTTGTCGGTGGTCATGGTTTGGGACAATATCAAAGAAAAGAAATTGAATATTGTGATGGTATTTTTTTCGATGGAATCAAAGTAATTCCTGTACTTCTGAGTACTGCAACCAAAGAAAGCATTCAAACTTTCCACTCACAAGATGTCAATTGGATTTGGAGAAACCAACGGGTAGATTTTCGCTCACGTAGAGATTCTGACCCAATGGGAAAAATAATTCAGGCGATTAGTGGAAAAAATTCAAGTAATCAACCACCTGTAAATACTCAGCCAAAGTCAAACCCCATAACCATAAAGAAACCACCACCAGAGGATGACCTCAGTTCAGAGAAAGGAGTCGATTACACTCAACTACGAGATTTCCTCAAAGCACAGAATTGGAAAGCAGCAGATAAGGAAACTCTCAAAGTAATGCTTCAAGCTGCTAACAGACAAGAAGAAGGCTGGTTAGATTACGAGTCAATCGAAAACTTTCCTTGCACAGACTTGCGCACAATTGACCAACTTTGGGTAAGGTACAGTGATGGTCACTTTGGTTTTAGCGTACAAAAGCGTATTTGGCTAGAGTGTGGTGGAAAAGGAAAAGTCAATTATGAAATGGAGAAAGCCTTGGGCGATGCTCTGGGCTGGCGTAAGAACAATAGCTGGCTAGACTACAATGATATTACATTTACCTTGAATGCCCCAGTGGGACATCTCCCGATTTCCATTTTATATGATTTCCATTACCTTACAATGATGTTACTGTTGGGGGTTTCGGATGGAAATTCGCTTTTTTGGCGTATTATTCGCGCGGGCTTCTTCTCTCGCGTCTCGGCTTGTGAAGTGTAACATATAGGGCTTAACCGCTTCGCGGAAGTCATTAGCAAAGCGTGTCCGTAGGACATAAGTAAAAAGTCAAAAGTCAAAAATTATTCGTTTGCTTGTTTATTTAATTTATTTTTAGTTGTCACTATCGACTTAGCAATAATTTTATTTATTTGTTCGTATTTGTCAATAAGATTGCCTACCTGTTTCTCAGTCATTATTTCTGACTTAATTACCTGCTTGAAGATTGCGGGGGGAACGAGCCATTAAGAATTTTCAAAATTTTCAAAAAATTACTCCACATCATATTTTTTTACCTTTAGGGGTGCAGCAATGTGTGTCCCAATGTATTTCTATTTCTAAATTGCGATCGCTTGAAAATTTTCTTCTCAAAATGGCTTGGAAATATAAATTAAATAAAAAGCAAAAGTAGGGTGCTGTTAGCGTAGCGTAACGCACCATTCCGAATTTTATAATTCAATCATTCCTCAATATATTAATCTTGGGTTGGTACGTTACGGCGCGGTAATAAAGGTGACCTCAAACAGATATTTTCTTTCGCGCCTAACGCACCCTACGAAAATCTTATAAATGTGGACACTATATATATTTAATTTAGCTTAACGAAATTGAAATATCTCAACCATAAATAAGACAATTACCCATTACCCATTCCCAATTACCTTAGAAGCAGAATTTCTCGATAACCACTTCAAAACTATTCCGGCAATTATGCTGTGAAAGGTAATACCAGTAGCCATCGCCGTTGCAAAACTAAAATTGAATATTAAACCCGAACTCAAGTCTAAATCAAAACTAGAATTCAATTCATCAGTTTGTGGATCGTAAAATTGGTTTGGGTCTTGAACTGTGAGCAAATAAACAAATGTCCGTCCCAAAGCAAAAAAATCTGATTGCTGCGTAGCTGACGCTACGAATGAAGTAAATAGTAATTTTGTATTTGATAACCCACAACTTTGATTAACACTTAAATCTGAAATCTAACATTAATCTTTCAAATCTTAAGGAATGAGAATTTAATAACCTGTAATTCTGAAATTTGGAGTGGTGCGTTACGCGATGCTAACAGCACCCTACTTTTGTACTTTATTTAATCCATATTCCTAAGAAAACAAAAATCGATTATTACTCATTACTCATTACTCATTACTCATCACTCATTACCAATCCCTAATCCCCATATGACGCTGTCGCGTCACGCTATGACTAACTTCACGCTTCGCTAATGCTAACGCCAATCGCCAATCCCTAATCGCCCAAAGACTCGTATCATGAAAATATGACAAAGGAAACCAAGTTTTAACAGCTTAACATGGGCAGCATCTGGGAACTGGATTACTATTCCCGTCCAATTTTGGATGAGAATCAAAAAAAAGTTTGGGAAGTATTAATTTGCGAAAGTCCTCTGGATATCCGCACAAATACTGATTCTTTATTTCGATACGCCAAATACTGTTCTAGTAAGACGGTAAATTCTGTATGGCTACGGACGGCGTTAGAAGAAGCAATTGAAAAAGCTGATAATACGCCGGTAAAAATCCGCTTTTTCCGCCGTCAAATGAACAATATGATTACTAAAGCTTGTAAAGATGTTGGTATTCCAGCACTACCCAGCCGACGTACTCTGTTACTCAACCAATGGTTGCGACAACGAATGGAAGAAGTATACCCACAAGAAGAGGGTTATAAAGCTGGTACTAATCCTTCGGTACGTTTGGATGCTCCTTTAGCGCAACGCTTACCAGATGCTTTAGAAGGTCAACAGTGGGGATTTGTAACCTTATCAGCTGCTGATTTCAATGATATGCCAGAGTGGGATATTGATTTTGGCGAAGCTTTTCCCCTAGAAATGGGAGGAATATCCCCAGACACTCAAATTCCTGGAGTTTTAATATTTTCACAAAGAGCTTTACCTTTAGCTGGCTGGATGTCCGGCTTGGAAATGGCTTGGTTGAAACTTTACAACAGTCCCCAAGGTGAAAAATTGTTGTTGGAAACTGGTGCAACGGAAAGCTGGATTTTGGCGAATTTGGGTAATCCAAAAATCAAAGCAGAAGCTTCACGTTTTGAAGAAGCAAAACAAAAAGCTAATGGTATTCACTTTCTTGGGGTACAGTCTGATCCTAACTCTGAATCTTTTGCCGGTTTTTGGCTGTTACAAGAAGTCAATCTACCGTAAATTTATTTGGGGGGAATAGGGAATAGGAAATGGGTAAAGTGTTGAATAACGAAGGGGGTTTTTTCTAAAGTCTTTGTTTTGACACTAACCTTTACTCGACCCCTAAACATGGAGCGTTCCAATGCCCAACTCTCAATCGTACAGCCACTTGAAATCATGCCTTCTGAAAATTTTTTACAAGATACCCTCGCAGAGGAATTGCTAGAATTAGCCTTAAAGTCCGGGGCAGAAGTAGCTGAAGTATATCAGTCCAAATCGCTTTCAAAACCGATATTTTTTGAGGCTAATCGTCTCAAACAAGTAGAAACCAGTCAATCTGAAGGAACTGCACTGCGGTTGTGGTGCGATGGACGTCCTGGACTGACGGTGGCTTATGGAACTGTAGAACCACACGCAATGGTACAAAGAGCGATCGCTTCTAGTAAACTTAACCAGCCAGAAACAATTCAATTAGTCAGCAACTCCCAACCTGCTTATCCCGACTTGGGTAAAAAAATTCCTGTAGAAAAAATGGTGGAGTGGGGTAAAAAAACAATTTCTCTGGTTCGCGAGACTTATCCAGAAGTTATTTGTACTGGTGATTGGGAATGTGATACAGAAAATACCAGACTCATTAACACCCAAGGTTTAGATTGTCACTATACTGATACTACCCTCAGTTGTTTCCTTTCGGCTGAATGGGTGCGAGGTGATGATTTTTTAAGTGTTTCCGACGGTCAAACTGAACGGAATCAATTAAATCCCCAAGGGGTAGCACAGCAAATTCTCCAGCGTTTATCTTGGGCAAAGGAAAATACTCAAGCCACTAATGGTAGATTTCCTGTTCTTTTTACTTCTAAAGCTGCTGATATGCTGTGGGGAACCATACAAGCAGCGTTAAATGGTAAAAGGGTTTTAGAAAATGCTTCCCCTTGGGCTGAACGTGTTGGTCAGCAGGTAATTTCTGATTCGTTAACTGTTTTCCAAGATCCTCAAGCTGGTCCTTACAGTTGTCCTTTTGATGATGAAGGTTATCCCACCCAAGATCGCGTGTTTATTCAGGATGGAGTATTAAAAGATTTTTATTGCGATCGCAGCACAGGAAGTAATTTAGGTACCGGTACAACGGGTAATGGTTTTCGACCAGGTTTGGGTAGCTATCCTTCTCCGGGTTTATTTAATTTCCTCATTCAACCGGGGTTGTTATCTCTTGAAGATTTAATCTCATACATGGGTAATGGCTTGATTGTAGACCAAATGTTAGGTGGTGGAGGTGGGATTTCCGGCGATTTTGCCATTAATGTTGATTTGGGATACCAAGTACGTAACGGTAAAATCATTGGGCGGGTTAAAGATACTATGGTATCTGGAAATATATATACAGCCCTGAAGCAAGTTGTAAAATTGGGGGGCGACGCTGATTGGAATGGTTCTTGTTATACTCCATCCTTAATCGTCGATGGTTTATTTATCACCACAAAAAATCACTAAAGCCTTTAAAGAATCACTAAAGCCTTTGTCGTATATGGTGAGTCTGTTTGCAATATATACAACTAACTGGGTGGTTGGTTAATTGTTAAATAAATCAATCACCCTATTTTAATCTTTTATTTTTATTTGAGCAGAGAAATACCGAAAAAGATGTATAGTTAATGTTATAGCCTGCAACATTAAAGTTAGGTCAATACTAACAAAAAAACGATTATTATGTTTCCTCCTATGATGATCCAGTGGTTTTCTCGCCATTGGAAATCCAGAAGAGGTATACCCCTAGGTACTCGCAGCTTTGCCGCATATACAGAAGCATCTGTAATTGGTATATTTGCTGCCTTGTCTGCAGTTTTTCTTAAAAATTGTTCGGGATGGCTGGGGACTATGCGCCTTCGAGCAGCTTCTGAACTTCCTCCATGGTTAGTGTTACCACTCATCGGAATTTCTCTTGGATTCCTTGCTGGCTGGATGGTTGAAAGGTTTGCCCCAGAGGCCGCAGGGGGTGGTGTTCCTCGAATCAAAGCATCTCTTAGTTGCATCAAAAACAGGCTTTCCTGGCGAGTTGCATTTGTAAAATTATTTGCTTCTATTATCACCATTGGCTCCGGAATTACAATGGGGCGACAAGCACCTACTGTGCATGTAGGTGCTTCTTTGGCTGGGGGTTTAAGTCGTTGGGTACCAAATTCTCCAGTTCGTAGACGTCAAATGATTACCGCAGGTGCAGCTGCAGGGTTAGCAGCTGCATTTAACGCACCTATTTCTGGTGTGTTGTTCGTAGTTGAAGAGTTACTCCATGATTTATCAGGATTAACTCTAGGTACCGCCATCATGGCTTCTTTTATTGGTGGTGTTGTCTCTCGTCTATTGGGAGATAATAGTCTAGATTTAAACCTCCAATTAACACGATACAACAGTAGTTTTTCCCTTCCCGAAATTCCCTTTTATTTACTTTTAGGGGTACTTGCTGGAATATTTGCAGCTTTATTCCATCGCTGTCTCTTACTTAGCATCAATGTATATAAAAGGTTTAACATCAGTCTTTCGTTGCGAGTTGCTTTAGTTGGATTAATTTGTGGAATAGTTATTGCATTTCTCCCGGAAGATTTTCGCAATAATGCTGGTATACGGGAATTTATGACCACAGGTCAATCAAGTATCTTCAGAGCTGCAGTTGTTTTTGTTACTCACTTTTGTCTGACTTCTATAGCTTTTGGTTCCGGTGCACCTGCTGGTCTATTTGGTCCAAGTTTAATATTAGGTTCTAGTTTGGGCTATGGCATTGGTAGAGTTGCAGAATTATTTATACCAGGAATTTCTCCTACCACTTATGCTTTGGCGGGAATGGGAGCATTTTTTAGTGGTTTTTCTAAAGTACCAATTACAGCGATTGTAATTATCTTTGAAATGACCAGAGATTTTAACTTGGTCTTACCCTTGATGATTGGTTCCGTAATATCCTATATCATCTCAGATAAGATAGCTCCTGGTTCTTTAAATGATAAACTTTTGCAATTAAAAGGTACCAAAGTCCAAAAGCAAAATCCTACAGAAAATGTTTTAGGTAAATTGACAGTTGAAGATGTCATGCACTATCCAGTAGAGACCCTAGATGCTGACATGAGCTATGAGGAAGCTTTTCAAAGATTTTCCAACTCTCCATATCGGGGTTTTCCTGTTTTGGAGTCTGGGAAATTAGTAGGAGTTATTACACAAATAGACATACACAAAACAGATTTAACTCGTCTTCGCAATGGAAGTATAAGTGTCAGAGAAATCATGACTTCCAACCCAATTACAGTAACTCCTACCCAAAATCTTAGTAGTGTTTTGTGTATCTTAGATCGCTATGAAATTACTCGCTTACCAGTATTAGAGTGTAAGAGATTAGTAGGAATCATTACCCGTACTGATATTATCCGGGCAACAGCAAAGCATTTCAATGGCGAGCCAGAAAATGTGGAACCCCAAGAAGAGCCATCATACGTGGTGTATCAAACCCAATCACCTAGTATTGGTACGGGTAGATTATTAGTACCGATCGCAAATCCTGAAACTGCTAATACCTTAGTGAAAATAGCAACTGCTATTGCTCGTGATAAAAATTATGAAATAGAGTATTTGCAAATAATAGTTATTCCCCCTGGTCATCTTCCATCTGAGACGGAGATAGACGATACAAGAATTTGCAAATTGATCGAAAAAGCACAAAATTTAGCTAAAAATACACTAAATCATAAAATTTCCGTACACACTCAAATTCGGGTTGCGAATAATGTAGCCCAAACAATTTTAGAAGCGATCCAAGAACGTCACATCGATCTACTATTAATGGGATGGAAAGGTAATACAAGTACCCCGGGTAAAATTTTTGGAAATACCGTCGATAAGATTATCCGTAAAGCAAGTTGCGAAGTTATTGTTGTCAAGCCAGCCAATCAAAATAACACTAAACTTAAGTCTATTTTATCAACTGAATTTGATTCCTTCCCTGTAAGTCCTTCTTTCAAAAGTTGGCTGATTCCTACAGCTGGTGGTCTGAATGCAAAAGCAGGGATAGATTTATTACCAGCATTTGTAACCTTAGCCAAAAAACCGAAAATTTGTTTAACTCGGGTTGTTAAACCATCTGAAGATAAACCAGATATGAAATCTTTGGAAGAAAAAGTTCGTCATCTAATTAAAACTCGAGAATCTTCAAGCGAAGTAATTGCTGCACCGATAAAAGCAAAATCAGTATCTGCAGGTATTATCGAACTGGCGAACGAAAAACATTATGATGTTGTGGTAGTTGGCGCTTCTCAGCAAGGAATGCTATCAATCAAACAAAATATTCCTGATGCAATTGCTTTTGGTGTTGAGAGTACAGTGATTTTGGTTCGAGGAGCAATGAGTTATGGAGAATTACATGCAAGCGAGGTAGAAGCAACAAGCCAAAACTCAGAAGAGACAAGCTTTTTAAAAACAAGTATGAGTCAGGAGTCACAACAAACAGCATCTTTAAATGATTTACCTTGTGACCAAAGTTCGCAATCACAACAGACTGAGTTATTCAAGAACGGTAGTAGTCAGAAATCAGAAAAGGCTGCACATTTGCGGCAGAGTTTGACGAAATCTGCTATAAAAGCCGGAACTAATCAGAATTCAGAAGACAATAACTAATCTCCCAATCCCCATTCACCGCGATAGCGGTGCGGACTTACCCCAATCCCCAACTAAAGTTGCCAAATTTTCACAATATTTTCGGCGCTACCACCACCAGCAATTTTTTTTCCATCCTTACTAGTTGCTACAGAGTATATGTAACCGACATCTTTTTTGAGGGTATTAATTAGTTTTCCAGTTTTTAAATTCCATAACTTAATAGTATTATCATTGCTACCACTAACAAGTATTGGATCTTTGTTGGACTGACTGTCAGTTTCACTGGGTATATAAGCAACTGAATTTACTTTATCTGTATGTCCTTGGAGAGTCTTGCTTACTTTTCCTGTAGCTAAATTCCATACTTTCACAGTTTTATCTCTACTTGCGGAAGCTAATGTATTCCCATCAGGAGCAAAAGCAACAGAAAAGACTTTATCTTTGTGTCCTTTGAATGTACGAATTTTCTCTCCCGTTTTCACATTCCATAGTTTTATGCTTTTGTCCCAACTACCAGAAGCTAAAGTAAAACCATCGGGGGAAAAATCTACAGAATTTACTGCTGCAGAATGTCCCTTCAATGTTCGAATTTCCTCCCCTGTAACCACATTCCATAGTTTGATGGTGCTATCGACACTACTAGAAGCTAAAGTTGTACCATCCTTACTAAAAGCAATGGAAGTAACTCCCTGTAAATGTCCTCTGAGGGTACGAATTTCTTTACCAGTTGATAAATCCCAAAGTTTAATAGTTTTATCATTACCACTACTGGCAAGAATTGTACCATCTGGACTAAAAGCTACATCCCAAATCCATCCAGAGTGACCCTCAATAGTGCGAATTATTTCTCTACTGGTTACATCCCAAACTTTGATAGTTTTATCATCACTACCACTAGCAAGTTTATCTCCTTGGGGAGAAAAGTTAACTGCATTTACATCACTTGCATGTCCTACTAATGTAAATACTGAAGAGTTGTTAACAAATAATCCCGGTGGTATTAAAGGAATTAGCGGTGGATTGAAAAACCAAAAAACTCCTCCACCCAAAGTTAATAGAATTAATCCACCATTAACGAACCATTGCTTTTTAAGTTTTTTCTGTACCTGTACTGTTGCTTCATTTGAGTTTCCCGGTACAGAGCTAAGTAATGTTGTCGCGACCGAAGCTGATACTTGTTGAGGTACTAAGTCTTTAAGAACGTGATCTGCAGATTGATAACGTTCCTTAATATCTACTTTGAGTAATTTATCAATTACTTCGCCTAATTCCATTGAGATGGAAATACCTTCTCCGTTAGAACCATTAAAGTGTTTTCGCCAGGTAGAAATCCAAGCATAGCCCTTTTCCATCCATTGTTTAGATGGAGAAATACCTGTGAGTAGAAAAAAGCAACTTGCACCCAAACTGAATAAATCGCTAGCAGGGTAAGCTTTACCGTCTTGCATTTGCTCCACAGGGGTATAACCATGGGAACCAATACTTGTCCCTTTATTTTTGACAGTTGTGGTTAAAAGCTTAGAAGCACCAAAGTCGATCAGTACATGCTTCCCATCATTTTCACGAATAATCACATTTTGTGGCTTAATATCTCTGTGAATTACTCCTTTATCGTGGATAAATTTCAGAACTGGCAATAAATCCAATAACAGCTTGCGAATTTCAGGTTCCCTAAACCTTCCATTCTCTTGCATGTGTTGTAGTAAATTATCACCCTTAATAAACTGTTGTACTAAATATAAATAACCATCTTGCTCAAAATACGCCAACAAATTGGGTATCTGTGGGTGTTCTCCCAAATCTTGTAAACGCTGAGCTTCTTCCTTAAAAAGTTTGACTGCTTTTTTTAAAGTTGATTGATTCTGAACTTTTGGGGCAAGCTGTTTAACAACGCACTGTTCGTTTAATTTGTCTATATCTTCTGCCAGATAGGTAATACTAAACCCACCTTCAACAGAAAGCCGTTTTACAATCCGATAGCGACCTCTGAGCAAAGGTATCAATGGTGTCTGACAAGTTTGGCAACATTGATTCCCATCCGGGTTCATTGGGTTTTGGCAATCGGGATTCAGGCAGCAGATCATACTGGGAATCCATCCGTGTTTCGAGTATATGTTAATTCGTATCAGAGATTTGTTGCGATCGAAATGCTTAACCTATTTCTTCTCATAAAAGAAAAAGACACAGCTATAGCATAGGGGAAATTAGGGCAAGTTTCAATTATAAGGTTTGCTTCTAAAGTTGAATCACAATTCTAAATCATACATTAATCATTATTCGAAGTAGTCCGTATCACCCCATAGTCATAAAAATTACTATATTTCTATCTCTCTGGTTGAAGAAATTGGAGTAATTCTCTGCTCTTCGGTATTTAGTGTGACAATCCCAAATCTGACATACTGTCATTTGCTGACACCAAGTCACAATTATAATTGCTATGATTAGCAGCTAAAAAAAATAAACTGATGTTTTTGGTAATATCCAATGTAATATAAAAAAACTAAATTTGGAGAATGTTTTAAAAGTAATAAATTAGACCAGGTTGTCGTTAGCATAACCTAAAATTTAAAATCCTTTTTAAAAGGGATAAACCCTCTAAAAAGTCCTAATTAGTTTCAAGGATATTTATCAAACATTCTCTAAATAAAAATCTAATAATTTATTGCGATTTGTCATATTCACAAGTAAAAAATAAGTCAAAAAAACAAGTAACAAATATGAATTTCAAAAGTAACAAAGAATATCATCATAAACTGGATTATAGGTTTTTTGATTTGGGGTTTTTTAATTTGAGGTTTTTTGAATTTAGACTTAAGTTTAGATTTATTATATCTTTGTTTAGTAGCTTTTTGGTTGCTAGTTATTCTCTACCTGTAAACGCTTTAATGGTAGAAATATTAGATGATAAAAACACCTTACTTATAGCTAAAACACCTGATGAGAGACCGGAAATAGTACAACAAGGTATAGAAGAAATACCCGTAATCAATCCACCACAAACATCTGAAACACCACAACAGCCTTCACCAACTCAGGAAGAAACCACACCAATAAACCCTCAACCAGCAGAACCTCCAGCATCATCAAATACCATACAACCTACTTCTCCAGCACCAGGTTCTGAGACAGCAGCACCAACAAGTCCTGCACCTGGGACAGTAGCACCAACACGCCCTGTACCTGGAACTGGAACAGCAGCACCAGCCCGTCCTGCACCCAGAACAGCACCAAGAAGCCCCGTCGTCACACCACAACCAAGAAACCAACCAGGTAATACCCAACCTCAAATAACTCGTGAAGATCCAAGAACCTCACCTCTTGTTCCTTCCAGGGAAGTTAATTACCGCCAGCTTAATTATGTAGATATTGCTTTAGGAGTTTTAGCTCCAGGTGACTATGAGTATAATGGCAGACATTTCCATTTTTACCAGTTTGAAGGTAGAGAAAATCAACTGATTCAAATTAGGTTGCTTGGTAGTGGAGATCGACGTAGATCTAGTAATTTAAGCATGCAACCACTAATGTATCTGCTTGACCCTGATGGTAATGTAATTTTGAGGCGAGGTGGTGGAATTGGTCCCGGTTCAAGAGATGCTTTTGAATTTGTTCGGCTACCTGCAGATGGTACTTACGTTGTTGGTGTAACTACGCGCGATCGAGGAAATACGGGTCGTTATAGTTTGGCGCTAAGGAACGATAGAGCTAGTTATACTGTTGATGAAAAAGATAACTTAAGTACTACCGGTCCAATTTTAAGAAGAAATCGTAGTCCTTACAATGTTTCCCAGTTTGAAGGTGAGAAAGGTCAGCTTGTTAGTATTCGTGTAGATAGCACCTTTGAAGAATTTTCTCCTTACGTAGTATTGCTTGACTCTCAAGGAAAAATCGTTGCGACGAATAATGACAAAGATGGGAAGTTTAGTGCTCTGATAGATCGAGCCAAGTTACCAGAAGATGGAACTTATTATGTTGTCGTAACTTCAGTTTCTCCAGGACAAGCAGGAGCTTACAGGCTGACGATTTTTTAATAGGTAAGTTAACAGGTATCAATAACGATTAACAGGTGATACGAAAAAATAACAATCACCATTACCCATTACCCATTACCCATTACCCATTACCCATTACCCATTACCAACACTATTGCGACATTCGCCAAACCTTAATAGTGTTATCTCCCATTGCACCGCTAGAAAGAGTCTGCTGATAAGGAATGTCTTCTCGATCGATTGCAGGTGAGAAACTTAGGGAGGTAATGTAGCCAGAGTGTCCTTTAAGGGTATCTATTTCTTCCCCCGTCACTAAACTCCAAAGTTTAATTGTGCGATCGCCACTACCACTAGCGAGAATATTACCATCAGGACTAATAGCTAAACAGCTCACCCATTTGGAATGTGCTTTGGAGGAATTTTTGGAACCACCGGTAAAAGTACGAATTTCTTCTCCTGTAGTCAAATTCCATAATTTGATAGTGCGATCGTGGCTTCCGGAAACAAGAGTTTGACCATCGGGGCTAATTGCAACAGAAGATACTTTACCTTTATGACCTTCAAGGGTACGGATAAGCTCTCCCGTAACTAGATTCCAGATTTTGATAGTTTTATCATCGCTACCACTGACTAGTATTTTGTTATCGGGGGATACAGCGATAGAAGATACCTTTGATGAATGTCCGCTTAAGGTACGGATTTCTTCTCCATTTCTCAGATTCCAGACTTTGATAGTACGGTCAAAACTACCACTGATAATGTTTTTACCGTCTTTAGTTACAAGTAAAGTTCCAATGGAATCAGAATGTCCTTTAAAAGTACGGATTTGCTTCCCATTGACTAAATTCCAAAGCTTAATCGTATTGTCATAACTCCCACTAATGAGGTTTTTATTGTTGGGAGTAATTGCAACAGTTGCAACCCAAGCGGAATGACCTTTAAAAGTACTGATTTCCTTATTTTTTGTTAAATTCCACAATTTGATAGTGTTGTCGTAACTACCACTAGCCAAGATTTGACCATTTGGGTTGTAGGCTAAAGATGCGACTGAATTACTGTGTCCATTTAAGGTTTTTTGTAGGTAATTACTACTGGGAAAACTAGCAATCAAAAATATTGGATTTGATACTAAAAATCCATAACGGACATAACCATAAATTTGGCTACCAACTAACCCAAAAAGAAGAATTGCAACAGCCGTTAGCCATTTAAGTATTAATTTGAGATCCTGTTTCGATAGATTTAAAGAAGAGGCTATTTTTGATATTCTTTGCGAGCGGGATTGGTTAGATGTTTGTCTTCGGAATGCAGAAAATAACTTTACCCTCGGAGAAGATGAAGAAGCTTTTGGATTTACAGTATTTGCTATATTTACTGCATTAGTTGGCGGTTTTGCTCGTATTTGAGTTGGTGGTGGAACTGTAAGAGGAAAAGTTAAATCTCTAATCACTTCATCTGCTGATTGATAGCGCTCTTGAATGTCTTTTTTCAATAAACGTTCGATAACCAGAGCAAAGTCATTACTCAGGGGACTATTTACATGTTGTCGCCATGTAGAAACCCAACCGTAACCCTGTTGTGTCCATAAATGAAATGGAGGTATTCCGCTAAGCAGATGAAAACAGGTTGCTCCTAAGCTGAAGAAATCACTTGCAGGACAAACTTCTCCACCCTGTATTTGTTCTATGGGGCTGTATCCAAAAGAACCAATGGTAGTTCCGGGTTTAGTTTGTACTGTTGCTGTCAGCTGCTTTGAAGCGCCAAAATCAATTAATACTAACTTGTTATCGAATTGACGACGAATGATATTTTGTGGCTTGAGGTCGCGATGAATTACTCCATGTTCGTGAATAAATTTGAGAACGGGTAGTAGGTCAAGCAGCAGTTCTCTTATCTCTGTTTCATTATATTTTGAACGTTGCTGCAGTTCTTTAAATAGATTCAATCCATCAACAAATTCTTGTACTAAATATAAGTAATTATCTTCTTCAAAGTATGCCAGTAATCTTGGTATTCTTTGATTTCTACCTAGTTCTTGCAGGCGCTTTGCTTCTTGTTTAAATAGCTCAATTGCTTTATTTAAAGCCCAGGTTCCGTGAACTTTCGGTGCTAATTGTTTTACTACACCAAGTTCATTGAGCTTATCTAAATCCTCTGCTAAGTAGGTTCGACCAAATCCACCCTCATCTGAAAGTACTCCAGTAATTCGATAATGACCTCTAAGCAGGGGTTTAAGTGTTGCGCTGCAACTCTGGCAATACCTTATCCCATCTGGGTTGTGGGGATTTGGGCAATCGGGGTTTAGGCAGCACAGCATTATCTAGCTAATGTAAATGTTCTCAAAACTATGATAGCTCTTTCTCCAATTTTGCTTGTTAATATTGTTGCTTTTTTTTTGAATTCTAATCTTGCATTTTTTTGTCATTGATTGACGATTCTGTTTCTAATTATAAGCAGTATAAATTTGAGAAAAAAGGTTATAGTTCCTGTAAATATAACCATAAAAAAGACTTAAATTTGTCAGTTTTTAAACCAGATTTATGTAGCCTAAATATTACTATGAAAATAGGCATAACTCTGAATTTTGAATATTTACATTTTACGCGCAGAGCATTTAATTAACCTGATTACTTTGCCAAACTCTAATCGTATGGTCATAACTTCCACTGACAATAGTATCGGTAGATTCAAAAGAAAATGTACTGCTAGGTTTAATTGCAACTGACCAAACTTTACGACGATGACCTGTGAGGGTACGGATATTTTCTCCCGTATTCAAATTCCAAATTTTAACGCTCTTATCCCAACTACCGCTAACAATAACTTTGTTATCAGAACTGATTGCAACGGAATTTACTTTGTTGTGATGTCCTGAAAGGGTGTTTATATTTTTTCCTGTGTTCAGATCCCAAATCTTAATAGTTTTATCCCAACTACCGCTGACTAGTTTCTGACCATCTGCACTAATAGCAACAGAAGTTACTGAAGCGTAATGTCCCGTCAGGGTCATTTTCTCTTTACCTGTGTCTAGATTCCACAACTTAATATCATTATTGAAGTGATGGGCTGAAGCTAAAGTTTTTCCATCGGGACTAAAGGTAAGAGAATTAACAATGTCACAGTGTTGCTTCATTGTGCGAATTTCCGAACCAGTAGAGAATTTCCAGACTTTTATTGTCTGATCCCAACTACTAGAAGCTATTCGCTTTCCATCCGGACTAAAACTAACAGAAACAACGGAGGCTGAATGACCTGACAAAGTCTTAACTTCTTTTCCTGTTTCCAAATTCCAAATCTTGATAGTTTTATCTGCACTACCAGAAGCAAGAAATTTACCATCCGGACTAAATGCAAGAGAGTTTACCCAGTTGGAATGTCCTTTTAGGGTTAGTATGTCTTCTCCTGTTTCTAGTTTCCGTAATTTGATGTTTTTTTCTCCACTGACACTAGCAATATTATTACCATCTGGGCTAATAGCTAATGCCAAAATTGCTCCAGATTTTTCAGTTAAAGTTTGGGATAGGGAAACATTTCCCGATAGTAGGTCGAGACCTTTATCAGTTCGGGAAGATAAATTTGTCAAAGCTGGGGAACTTGGTAAATACCACACTCCTCCAAAACCTAAAACGGCTAGCTTCCAGAGGAAAAATTTTGAGAAAGTATTACCTGTCAACAGCTTGATTTTTGAGCAGGTCATTTTTACAGACATTGCAAATAAATTAACTGCAAACTCCAAGCACTATAGTCAATAAAAAGCTAGTAATCGATTGTCCCGCAAACATTATTATGTACTAACTTGATAGAAATAATTCCGGAACTATTTCTATTTTTTTAAGCTTCGTAAAGTCAACATTTTTTAAAAAATAGAAGACAATTAAAACAGTTTTACATTCCAATGTTTACGTTAAATTATTATGTATTTTTGATACTATAATTATACATAATACTAAGACGTAAATGACAACTTTATCACATATTCATAAATTATTAAAAATGCCTACAATCTCATAAATTACTCATCTAAGCTCATATTTATAATACTTATTTTAAATTATTGTAATTACTTACATAAATAAGTGATTCTTTAGACTTAGTAATGTAAGTGTACAAAAAACTAGTTACTTAGTTATTATTTTACGCTCATAAAAAAAATATTCGAAATACATACAAATATAAAGCAAATAAGGGTATTTAAAACGCAGTACATGGTAACAAAAAGTACTATTGCTGGTCTTGTTTGTTTGAGAAGTTTGCTTATGCTCGATATTGATTAATACTAGGAGATGAAAATACTATTGAAAAATTTTATTGATATTTCTATCGCAGCTTAAAGACAAAGCTAGCTAAAATTAATCTGAATTAATTAATTTAATTTAATTTAATAAATTTAATTTAATTTAATAAATTTAATTTAATAAATATAATTTAATAAATATAATTTAATGAATTTATCTTTAAAACCAAGCTTGTGAGGAGATATAGCATTTTAGGGGGGTCGATTATACCCCCATAAAAAATAAACAAAATTTATGACTCATTTGGGACTATTTTTCGACCGCAATAAGAGTAATACTTGAAATACTCAGTAGCAGAATAATATCAAAATTTTTAAATCATAACTTCATGAAAAATTTACAATTAATGGGATAAGCGCCAAACTTTGATTGTTTTATCTTCGCTACCCGTAACTATAGTTTCTCCATCCCAGCTATAGACTAATGAACTAACAGCTTCATTATCATTAGAAAGAGTACTAATCAATTCTCCTGTAGATAGATTCCAGATTTTGATTGTTCTATCTGTGCTTCCACTAGCAAATGTTTTGTTGTTTGATAATCTATTAGCTGGGTTAATTGCAAGGGATGTAATACTCTGGGTATGTCCTTCAAGATTGCGAACCAATTCCCCTGTAGATAAATTCCAAATTTTTATACTTCGATCTGCACTTCCACTTATAAGAATAGGATTGCTACCTTTTACTCCAGGACTCATAGCAACTGATGTAACGCTTTGAGTGTGTCCCTTAAGAGTATGAATTAACTTACCTGTAGATAAATTCCAAACTTTTATAGTTTTGTCGGTGCTCCCAGAAGCCAAT
Source organism: Mastigocoleus sp. MO_188.B34 (assembly GCF_030065675.1). Lineage (GTDB taxonomy): Bacteria > Cyanobacteriota > Cyanobacteriia > Cyanobacteriales > Nostocaceae > Mastigocoleus. The sequence goes on from NZ_JASJDK010000065.1 coordinate 38,552, forward strand.
ATATTCAAGATATTACTATCATTGTCATTTCCCGAACTAGGACTAAACTGACTAATAGCAACTGAGCGCACCCAAGAGGAATGTCCGGTAATCGTACGAATTTCTTTTCCTGTTTCCAGATTCCAAAGTCTGACACTTTTATCGTTACTTCCACTAGCAAGAATTTTGCCATCAGGACTAATTGCTAGGGTGTGGACAGAATCAGAATGTCCGGTTATGGTGCGAATTTTTCTTCCTGTTTCAAGGTTCCAAATTTTGATTGTTTTATCTTCGCTACTACTAGCAAGAATTTTACCCAAACCCTGGGGTGTAGGTACCTTCACAGGACTAACAACAATCGCATTTACTCGACTTTTATGACCTTTAAGAGTTGCAATTTCTTTTCCTGTTTGGATATCCCAAAGTTTAATTGTTTGATTGTTGTTACTAGCAGCTATTCGACCGTCAGGACTAATTGCAACAGATAATATTGAGTTTAAACCGCCTGAAATAGTATTAGCTAGAGAGAATTTTTGCGAGCGCTGTTTATTTTGATTAATTTTGCTACTTAGATTATCTACAGCAACACTTGATGAAAACTCTGTAGTAAATTTTTGTGCTTGCAAATACCAGAATTGTCCCAATCCCAGAATTGCGATCGCAGTTAGTGGGAAAAACAAATATTGAGGTTTGAGATATTTGTTCGATCCAGAGGGTGAAAATATTGGAGTTTCATAAGACTCATTAGCTATAGAATCTAGCGGTTTTGAACTCAAGTCATTAAATGCTTGTTCTGCTGATTGGTAACGTTGTTTAATATCTTTTTTCAACAACTTTTCCATGACTAAAGCCAGTTGTTCGTCAATCGGATGACTCAAGTATTGTCTCCAGTCATTGACCCAGTTATAACCATTTTCTGTCCAAAGTTTAAATGGAGATGTTCCTGTAAGTAGATGAAAGCAGGTTGCTCCTAAGCTGAATAGATCGCTCGCAGGGAAAGCAACACCGTCTCTAATTTGTTCAATTGGACAATAACCATGGGAACCAATTGATGTTCCTGCTTTAATTTGTACCCTTGCTGTTAACTGCTTAGAAGAACCAAAATCAATTAAGGCTAAACGTCGATCTTTTTTGCGACGAATGATATTTTGTGGTTTAATATCGCGATGAACAACTCCCCGTTGGTGAATGTATTTGAGTACGGGAAGTAAGTCCAACAAAATTTGTTTAATCTCAGATTCCGCGTAAAGAGGTGCTTGTTTTCCAATTCCTCGACGTCGAAATTGTAATTCTTTAGATAAATTTTGCCCGTCAATGAATTGTTGTACCAGATACAAATAATTATCTTGCTCAAAATAAGCCAATAGGGTCGGTATTTGGGAATGCTCTCCGAGTTGTTGGAGTCGAGTCGCTTCCTTTTGAAATAACTCCATTGCTTTTTTGAGCGCCCAATTACCGGGTAGTTTCGGTGCTAGTTGTTTGATTACACATAATTCTTTGAGTTTATCCACATCTTCTGCAAGATATGTTCTACCAAATCCTCCTTCATCTGACAGCACTCGAATGACACGGAAGCGATTTCGCAAAAACACTGTCAACGGAGTACCACAGGTTTCGCAAATTTTAGTTCCATCAGAATTAAGGGGATTTGGGCAATCAGGATTTAAGCAGCAGATCATTATCACAGAAGCGCGACTGCGTAGCAAGTGGTGGTTGGTTTGCCCCTAAATTTTCCAAAAATGGGAAAATTATTTTTGCATTATACAAAATATATTTTTTTTATTCCTGAGTGGGGAATTTCTAGTGATGTTTTTTTATTGTTTAAAATCACAGTAGCTAAAATCACTCTATATTGATTTAATTGATATTTGATATATCCTATATAAGATATATTTTTACAGAGTTTACCGCCCCGATGTACATAAGTTTAAATACTTGATTATTGGGTTTTGTTAGTATTTTTTGATGAAATCTTACACCTCAACAAGAACAAAAAATACAAATGATTTTTCTAAATGATTATTAAAACTATTTAAATTTTTTTTGATTTTTCTTGATTTTTAAAATGTTTAGACTTTGGTATCAGTAGTTTTTTCAACCAGATATTACTTTAACCCAAACTACTAAACTGTTGAGAAGTATCAACAAACCGTGAATTATTAGCTTAAGCTTTAAATATTTTTAACTTGAATGAATATTCTTAACCCAATCTAGTTAAATATGACGTGAAAAACTGCTAGTTTTTAATTTTTCCCGCCATCTGCGAATTGCAGTTGCTGCACGGTTAATAGGAGGTGAATAATGTGATGCAACCCCTTGAGTTTGAAAACTTGAAGCTTGAAATTCTGGAGTTTGAAAATTTGAAGTTTGAAAATTTGGAGTTTGAAAATTTGAGGCTTGAGATTGCTTGACTTTTCCCAAAGGCTTGGTTGTCATACATTCACTCAAATTCGGAATATATTTTTCCAAACCTAAAGCCCGTTTTACCTCCTCGACAGATTTAAAGCGCTCCAGCAGAGAAGTTTTAATCATTTTGCTTAATATATTTCCCAAATGTTCGCCAACATTTGCTTCTTTTTGCCAAAGTATTTCACCAGTAATCGGGTCATGCTCAAATTCAAGGGGTGCTTTACCGGTTAGTAAATAGACACAAGTGATACCGACAGCATAAATATCGCTGGCATAAACTGGGGATAAATAAAACTGTTCTGGTGGAGCAAATCCCATAGTTCCAACAAAATGAGTGCTAGCGTTTTGAAGTGCAGAAGTACTATTGTTTGGTTTGATCAATTCATCTTTAACCGCTCCAAAATCTATTAGTACAAGACGTCCATCTTCTTTACATCGCAATATATTCTGTGGCTTAATATCCCGATGGATTACATGGCGATCGTGAATATAAGATAAAACAGGCAATATCTCTTGGAGAAACTGCTTAACAGCTGCTTCTGTTTTTACACCGTCACGTCTAACTTCCCGAGCTAAAGTGTAGCCCCGCACGTATTCTTGGACTAAGTAAAATTCACCGCGATTTTCAAAAAAGTCCAAAAGCATCGGGATTTGAGAATGACTACCCAGTTGACCCAAGGCTATAGCTTCTTTTTCAAAGCGTTCTTTAGCTCGTTCCCAGCTTCTATGATTGCTAGTTCGGGGACACAACTGTTTAATGACACATAAAGGATTACCTGGTAAATCCATATTTCTGGCAATAAAAGTTACTCCAAAGCCACCCCGACCCAATATTCTGAGTATTTTGTAGCGATCGCGAAATAAATTCTTGGTACCACACAGTTGACCGAGGTGAGTTTTGTGCAAAATATCTGTATGGAATTTTGTAACTTTCTTCATGGGAAAACGACTCATGGGCTACAGAAATGACTAAATACGGGAATTACTAAATAAACATTTATATTGTGATACCGATTGTTGATCGCAAAATTCCTTTATAAGGATCTGAGTAGACGATAATACTTATATTTTTCTAGGACTTATGCAACTGGAATATTTTCCTGTAGGATGTGTGACACACAAGCGATTTAATTTGAACGTATTAAGAAGGTTTTTAGTATCACGTACCACCCGTATATTGTGACAATTGCGTAAGTCTTTTTTTCAAGAATTTGAGAAAAGATGATATTAGATTTTGGTGATTTTATATTTTGGTGATTAGATTTTAAAAATATTTAATTTTAAATATTTAATTTTAAATATTAAGTTTTAAATATTTGACCTCAAATCTAA
>NZ_JASJDK010000066.1 GCF_030065675.1 Mastigocoleus sp. MO_188.B34
AATCAAGGAAGTTACTGCTTGGGAAATACAAAGAAATCAACGCGATCGCACAGTTGATTGGCAGTTTACTACCACAGATGCGCGGATTAAACTTAAACGACTTTATCCCTCAATTATTTCTTGACAGACTACTAGATATGCTCAGAAAATTATTGCTCAAACCAAAATCAAAGCTATTAATGTGGTGCAAAGTGATTTCAACTCATTTGCAAATTCTTTTGCTACCCCTTTCGAGAGTCCTGATGGCGATACTTTACCGTTGACAACGCAGCAACTTGTCACCTACGGAACTTACCCAAATACCGGAAGAACTTATCCACAGATTATTTCCTGTAAAATGAAGAGCGCTGATGCCATCAAGTTTTTTTATGGGGAGGATGCAGCAGTATCTGGGTCTAGCTGTCGCGATATCCACAAGCGGATTCTCAAAAAAGTCTTCTCTAAACTCAAGACCAGAAAGATAAAGAAGTTAGCCTTTGAAAAAGACGAGGTTATTCTTGAACCTGATATAGTTGCTACTAATGGTCCAGAGTGGCTAAACCCATTTCCTCCAGACTTGGCATATTTGGGTGATGATGGATTGCTCCACTTGCAAGCAAAATCCCTACCTGTACCTAGAACGGTACCGCCATTTGTTTCCATTGGACCCGAACGAAAGGGCGTACATTACTGTCATCTAGCTGCACCAGAATACATTACTGCATTGATAACTGGCGCTGTAGTACCTTAACTACAAAGGATATGATTTAACTTGAATCTTCAGGACGCACTAAAGTGCGTCCCTATTACAAATAATGTTACAAATTATTTTTTGTAAATCCCTAATTTGTAAATCCCTAAGTTCCTGTACCAACAGCAAAGATATTAGAACCTTCAGAGTTCGCTTCAGGAATACTTTCAACTATTTTTGTCACTGCAATATTACCATCTACACCTGCCATAAATTTATTGTTAATTAAATTGGAAAAAGTAGTAACATCACTAAACCAATTTTCAACAATTTGAGTAATTGAACTGAGTTTTTCCTCCGAATTATTACCACTAATTTGATGGCTGAAGTTACCACTAAAAATCACAATCGGGATAGGTTGATCCTTTTGACGCAACTCAGCTTGAGTAATATTTAAAGCAACGGGAGTATCTTGTAACTTATAAACCAAATTTAAAGATGCTTGCATGGGTACTTCCCCTTCTTTTTTCCAAACACCGTCAGATAAGAGATGCTCGGTAATAAAGTTGCGAGCTGCATCCTTCATAGTAAAAGCAACAAAGCCTCTAGGATTAATCCCTATAGCTTGAAAATCCATATTAGGTAGTACTCGAGCATATTTTTGAGCAATCTTTGCAATGGAAACAGTTGCTGCTGTTTTATCTGCAATTGGTTCGGCAAACATCACCCTATTAGGCTCACCTATAATACTGACACCATTTTTGAAGGTAATACGCGTGAAGTTAGTACTGAATACTGGCTTTCCAGCAAATTCCCATTCTGCAGGTACAATACCGCTATATTTGAGGAAATCTGGATTTAAAATAGAAGGGTTTTGGTTTTTCGCCGCAATAACGATTATTAGTTCTTGAACAGTTAATGGTTGGCTCATGCTATCTACCATATTAATTTATTTAACAGTGATTTTACTACTTACACTCAAAAAATAGTAAAATACTATACTAAAATATTATAAATAATACATTGAGTGTAGCATCTCATAATGAGAATGAAACACAGGAATAATCCAGTTCTACGCCAAAAAATTAAACATTCTCTGTTCTTTACTAGATGATAGCTTTCAAATTATTTATCTGGAGACATAAATAATAATTAATATGTAATCTTTGTAGGAGGAAAAAATTAATTTCCTATAATTTCTGTATCTTATTTATCACATTACTTTTTACAATAGATTTAGGTAGGTATTTATGTATAACTGCCATGACTTTATCTGTCACTATGGGTTTAGTCATAAAATCAGTAGATCCGACAACTTTTGCACGGATTCTATCAAAAAGACCATCACTACCAGTTAAGATAATTACAGGTGTTTTTGCAAATTCAGATATTCTTCTAATCTGAGAACAAACTTCATATCCATTAACTACTGGCATCATTAAATCTAAGAAAATAATGTCAGGTTTATGTTGGATTAACATCGGTAAAGCTTGGATTGTATCTTGGATTTGAAGAAAATTCATCTCGTTTGACGTGATAATTTTTTCCATGGTTTTACATATTTGTAAACTATCATCAATACAAGCGATTAAAGGCTGTTTATATTTTCTAGATGAGATAGAGTTAGAAGTTTTTGTCTTGTCTTTATTTTTTGCTTCAGTAGGCAAAGGTAAATCTGAAATCTTATTAAATTCAATCAATTGTTTGACGACAAATGGTGTTAAACATGAGGCAACTTTCAGGACATCATAATTTAGTTTTAAAGCCAAATCTCGTAGAGTATTCTGCCCATTAAGTAAAGGAACTAAGTTAGCATATAGTTGTGAGTTAATCTCTTTTTTAAATAACTCCTGTTCTCTCAAAACTGGTGATAAATTGGGAGAAAAAGAAGCTAAACCAGCATCAGACCATGCTTTCCATTCACGTTCCATCCGTGTTAGAAAAACTTTAGTACTGATAAAATTAATTGGAACATTTAATATAACTTTAGGTTTTCGGTCACAACGGATAAAACTAAAATTTGCTTGTTGTACAACTTCAAATAATAATTCTGCAACAATATTTTTAGCGACTGCATCTACTTGTCTAGGTTCTACTTCTTCTTTTTTGTATATACTTATAAGTAATTTATAGTCCCAGTATTCGAAAGCAACTTGCTCAGGAGTTAACTTAATTTTATCTAGATTAACTTGAGGACAATATTTTGTCATTAGTCTGCGCCAACGGCGATGAGGATGAGTTCCTCCAGTAGCCCAAATAATGCGTCCAAATCTATAGTAAAAACTCCATTTCTGCTTATTCTGAGATTTAATTTCTAATTTTCCCGTGTATTTAAGTTGAGTACAAACTTTAACTTCTTCTATTGGATCTGTATAAAAATTTGGCTGTGAATGCGACATGATAATCTCTTAATTTTAAATTAGATAATAAATTTGCAAAACTTCAACTAAAGATTTACTATTAAATCTCAGATATAACTCTGTTTCTCAATTTTAACCGGTACGCTACATCATATTTTGTGGAAATATAAGAGCTAGTTATTTTCCCATATTTATCAATATTTGTGATATTTATCCTCCAAATGTTATTTCCTGTATTTCTTATTTTCTAGTTTTATTTATTACAAAAAAAATAGCCCTAGAGAAATTACGGCATTGTTGAAACATACAAGGTAAAAGTGGGAATACTAAATCTGTAGCTTAGAAAGCAGCAGTTTAGCTGGTCTGATTTGTTGTAATCCTCAACGCAGAAAGTTTTTATGCGTCGATCCCTATGACCTCCTAATCTTCGCTTACTAAAGATAACACAAAGGTATAATATATGACTTTTCAAACCAGGGAAGAAGTGCGCGAAAGGCTCGGTAATATTGACCAAATCCGAGACATTATTTTTGGTGCGCAGATTAGAGACTATGAAAACCGCTTTGTTCAACTAGAATCAGATATATCGCGCTTACAACAAGAAATGCGATCCCAGGTTGAACAACTCAAATCGAGTTTTAGTATTGAAATAAAAGCTGCAACAGAAGCATTAGATAAGAAAATAAAATCTATAGCTTTGACGACTCAAGAAGAATCTGTAGATTTACGCCAGCAAGTAGATAGATTAAACCGTAAGTTTTCTAGCAGTATTCAGTCCCTTGACGAAGCATTAGACATTCAAACAACTTCGGTGCGTCAAGAAGCATCCCAAACAAAAATGCAGTTAGAAGATGACATTAAAGCATTGAAAGATTTAGTTTTGGAAGAAATGGAAAGACATTTTTCCCAATTAAGTAAAACTAAAGTCTCTAAAGATGATATTGCTGAAACTTTATTTGCTTTGGGAATGCGCTTAAAAGAAACAGAATTTATCCCAATGTTACGAGAAGCAAGTGATGAAATCAACGGTTATAACTCAACTCCAATATTAAAAGCAAACGAAGAAAAATTTTCTGATATATTGAGTCATTCTCGTAGGTCTAACGATTTGAACTCTTAAATCAAAATAGTTGGCAGTTAAGCTGTTAACTGTTAACTATTGAATATTAAATATTTGGTATATCAACATGACTCAATTAGAAGACTCTGCTTCTTCAAATGTGGATGTAGATTCAAAAGAAAATGCGCAATTAGAAGATTTTATTAAATTATTAGTTGAGTTAAAAATTGTTAATCCAACAGAATCATTTTCATCAAATAACGTTGTTTCAACAGTTAGTTTGTACTCCTCTAACTATGATTCAGCACAAAATAAATCTGTAAGAGATTTAGAATTATCTGAGACTGAGGTGGAAGCAAATATAGATACTGTAGATAGAAATTCACAATTTATTGAAAATCATATACCAACAGATTATCTAGAAGCTGCGATAGATCTGAAATCGCATTTTATCTCACATTCTCAACCTTTAGAGAGTAATGTATTAAGTAATATTAGTGTATTAGATGAAATTGAAAAATCAATTTATTTTGAATTACCGTCCCAAAATAAATTAGAATCTATTAATTACGAAACACAAAACTCTAGTTTAAAATATAATGAATGTGACTCTCACTATAAATCTTCTAAAGTAACTCATAAAGAAGAATCTAATATTGCATTCCAAAAACTACAGAAACTATTATTTGGGCCAGAAATATCAGAGTTAAATACTCGAACTAAAAATATTCAAGATAGTGTTAGATATTTAGAAAATAAAATCTATAATAGTGATGAGCTAATTAATTTATTATTACCATTATTTAGTGAAGTTATACGACGTAAAATATCTATATCTAAAGAAGATATTATTCAAGCGATCGCACCGATTATTGATGATTTAATTAGAACTAGAGGGAAAGAAGACCCAGTTAATATGGGTGAAGCATTATCCACTGTAATTCCATCTGCTTTGGAGAATGTTAGCTCAAAAGACCTTGCAAATGCTCTCGCACCAACAATAGGAGAAGCCATAAAAAGGCAGATTGAAATCGAGCAAGATAAAATTGTTGATGCACTTTATCCCGTAATTGGAAATACTATTTCCAAATATATGATAGAAACTATTCAATCTATTAATGAGAAGATTGAAGAAACCCTTAGCTTTAGAGGTATTAACCGTAAAATAAAAGCTAAATTACAGGGAGTTTCAGAAGCAGAGTTAATTATTAAAGAATCTCTCAGCTTTAGCATTCAAGCAATCTTTCTAATTCATAAAGGTTCTGGATTATTAATTTCAGAAATTCAACCTTCACAGGAAGAACGTTTAGAATCAGATATGGTTGCTGGAATGTTAACTGCAATTCGTGAATTTGCAAATGATTGTATAGCCAAAAATGGGAGAGTTTCTGAACTAGGTGAAATTGACTATGGTGGATCCAAAATTATTTTAGAAGTAGCAGGATATTGTTATCTTGCAATAATTGTAAATGGAGAACCATCTAAGTCTTTGATACAAGAGATGCGATCTACTCTCTGTTTGATAATTAAGAATTATGGTAAATCCATAGAAGAATTTGATGGAAACTTAGACACTATCCCACCTGAAATTAATGCTAGCTTAGAAAAATTAGGAAACTATAAAAATTGTCATAAAAATAAAGAAAATAAAAATAGACTATCTCCATTATTAATATTAAGCTTAATCATGTTAAGTGCGATCGCGATTCCTTGGGGAATTTGGCAATATCGTACTACAGTTATTAGTTCTACAGAAGACAAAATAAGGGTTGCTTTGGATTCTACTCCAGAATTATCTATTTATAATTTGCATGTTGAAGAAAATCAAGGCAAACTACAACTAACTGGAAAATTACCAAACAGATGGCTTCGTAAAAAAGCCGAGCAAATGATAAAAGCTGCAGCACCGAACTGGTCTATTAAGAATAAAATTATTCCTGTTGATATACCCGCAGATCCAATATTAGTAAAGTCTGAAGTTGAAAGAGTTACCAAAATTTTAAATCAAGTGTCTGGTACAGTAATTTATACTAATTTTATTGATGATAAAGTAACTGTAAAAGGTAGTGTTAGACAAATTGCCGATAATAAAAAAATTATTGCAGCATTTGAGCAAATCCCGGGAGTAAAATTTGTCTCAAGTGCAGTTGAGGTTAAAGCTTTAAAAGTTGGAGTGAGAATTTACTTTTCATCAGATTCAGCGACTTTACCTAAGAATATTGATGAAATACTCAAGGAAGTCCAATCATTTCTCAATAAACATCCCTCAACAAAGCTCAAAATCATTGGTTACAGTAACTCTCTTACAAATGATAATTCTCAAGAGATTGCACTTCAAAGAGCTTTAAATGTCAAAAAAATCTTGCTCCAAAAAGGTATTGATCCATCTCGATTACAAGAGAAAGGTAGAATTGATTTACCACCTGGAGTAACAAAAGAACAACCCTCTTGGATGAGACGTTGTGTCATTTTTGAGCCAGTCACAGAAAATAACATTCAACCAAAATAGTTAGTAATATCAAGATTGAAATTATTCAAAATAATTCTTTACATATGATTTAAAAAATTAATCGTTTGCTTTAAAGTTCTACTTAAATCAACATCATTCATTACTGATAATACTAAATTTTATTTTTTTCAATCATGTCTGCTATTTCTCGCAAAATTTGTTTAGTTGGTGATTTTGGTGTAGGTAAAACCAGTTTAATTCGCCGTTTTGTTGATAGACAATTCAGCGATAAATATCTTTCTACCGTGGGTGTTAAAATTTCTCGCAAACTCGTTAAAGGATATCAAAAAGAATTAGCAACTTCACAAGAGCTAAATTTACTTATTTGGGACATTGAAGGTAGTAATAAGTATAAAGCTATTTCTCCTAGTTATTTCCAAGGAGCTAAAGGAGGAATTATAGTTGCAGATTTAACTCGTGAAGATACTCTTGAGCATTTAAAAGACCATATTGAAGCTTTTTTAAAAGTTAATCCTCAAAGTTATACAATATTGGCTCTTAATAAGTCAGATTTAATCGAAATTGAATATTTAGAACGGATTCAAAAAAAATATCAATTTGAAACAAATCCTATGATTTTAAAAACATATTTTACTTCAGCAAAAACAGGGATAAATGTTGATGAGATATTCCAATTATTAGCTAATAATATAATATAAAATTCAAGATGAATCATTTATTAACAAAATTTTTGTCTGCATGCGATAAAGAATACCTAGTAACTAATCAAAACTGGGAAATAATTGAGACATCCTTAATAGACAATAAACTTATAAGTAACTTACCTCAAGACTATTTAGGAAAAGATATTAGAACAATTATTTCAGAACTAGTTGGTTTAGATAATATTGCCCATGAAATTATTCATGGTAAACGAAGTAAATTTGAAATCAAAGGAATAAAAAGTTCTCCAGATAAAAAATTATATATTGATATCTGTATTCTTCCAAATTTTACAGATAATTATGATAATAATAAATTGATATTGTTGATTTCAGATGCAACAGAACGGATGATTTTAGAACAATCATTAGTTCAAGGAGCAAATGAAACTAGTCTGTTATTAAAACAGTTGACAGCTTCTAAGCAATATATAGATAGAGTTGTTACATCAATGGCTGACGCCTTATTAGTAACAACACCATCTGGTAAAATTAAAACAATTAATTTAACAGCAGAGATACTATTAGAATCTAAAGAAGTAGATCTCTTAGAAAAACATATTTCTGTTGTTCTCCCAAAATTTGATAGTTTACAAATAAATAATTTTTACAATACAGAAAATTCAGATTTATTGAACAAAGAAGTAGAAACTACATGTCAAACAAAAAGTGGTAAAAGTATTCCTGTAGCCTTTTCCTGTGCAAAAATTAAAACAGAAATAGAAAGGTTCCGAGGTTATATCTATATTTTACGAGATATGACTGAACGCAAGCAAGCAGAACTTGCAAAACAAGAATTTTTGGCAATTATTAGTCATGAAATTCGTACTCCAATTTCTTCTGTCATGGGAATAGCTGATCTGTTGCTTGAGACGGAATTAGAAGAGGAGCAACAAGAGTTTGTTAAGACCATTTATACTAGCGGCAATTCTTTACTTAAGATTGTGAATGATATTCTAGATTTTGCCAAAATTGAATCTGGAAAATTGGAATTAGAAGCCCAACCTTTTTATCTGTGCAATTGTATTCAGGAAGCTATCTGTTTGCTGTCACTAAAAGCTGAAAATAAAAAGTTAACTTTAAACTTCAATCCTTCACCTAACCTACCTGAAATGATTGTGGGTGATATTACTCGATTACGGCAAATTTTACTTAACCTAATTAGTAATGCGATCAAATTTACTTCCGAAGGAGGAGTAGAAGTTTTTGTCAATAGTCATGAAATTGGAAAAACCCAAGCAGGTAACGAGCTTTACGAAATACAGTTCGCAGTGAAAGATACAGGTATTGGGATTCCCCAGGATCGTCTAGACCGTCTATTTCAATCCTTTTGTCAGGTTAATTCTTCTATCACCCGAAAATATGGTGGTACGGGTTTAGGTTTGTCTATTTGCAGGCAACTAACTGAACTGATGGGGGGTAGAATTTGGGTAGAAAGTAAATTAGGTGAAGGTACTACATTCTATTTCACAATTATTGCACCGATTTTTTCCTTCGAGTTGCAGAATAGAATTTTAAGTTAATTTTTTATCTCAAGCTTCTATTTACTTTTTATGTGTCTTAGCTAAAGGCTTTGGGAACATGAACTATATCTTAATTTTGGTGCTAGGTTTCGCTTGTATTGTGATCGGCTTAAAAATTCAAGAAGAAGTTTATCGTTTATCAGCAGCCTTTACTGGAAGTATTGTTTTGATTTGGGGTTTTACTTTAACACCTACAGCTTTTCAGGTAATGGTTGAGGTTGGTATTGTTTTATCTGTTTTCTCTATCTGCGTGCGTTGTTGGGAATGTGAACAATAGTGAGAATTGGTGATTGGTCATCCTTTAGAATGATTTTTATCAAATTATTAGTAAAATTTTTATTTTTATTTCCTATTTATCCGGATAGAAGATAAATAACCTAAAATCATGAGACTATATTTACATCAAATGATACTCACCCAATGAAGATTTCTAAACGTATTGCAACTCTCAACCGCGTTCGGAAACTTAGCCGCTTGATGGATTCATCCATACGCCTTCCAGGAACAAAGTTTCGGATTGGATTAGACCCTATTATAGGTCTGATACCTGGAGCAGGAGATCTTATTAGCGCAATATTTTCGGCATACATCATACTTTTAGCGACTCGTTTGTCTATCCCTACTCGGGATTTGGGACAAATGGTATTCAATGTTGGTTTAGAAGCAATCGTTGGTACAATACCTCTTGTGGGAGATTTGTTTGATGCTTTTTATAAGTCTAATATTCGTAACCTGGAAATTTTAGAACAACATTTGAGTCAAGCAGAGCCAGAATTAGAAAATATTAATTCAGAAATTTCAAGGTATGCTCAAGTAAAATAAATATTCCTAAGCATGTATCTATACAATAAATAGTTCTTATATCCCTTGCAGAATGTCAGGGATATTTATCTAATTATTAACTTGCGCGTTAAATTTTTAATATAGTAGTGAGCATTTAGATTGGGACACTATATTTCGCGAAGAAGGGAACAGGGAATAGAAAACAAGTAAACTTCCTAAAATCGTAGTGCTACATTTTCTCTGTGATTTTTTTTGAAGTTATGAGTAGCTATTGTGAGTCAAGATATGCTAAGTTTTTTCAGGATTCTAGCAGAGCTGAATGTCAGCAACCCCCGACTAAAGTCGGAGGCTTCTAGCCTTTAACTGACCAGACTAAGGATTAATTTCCTACATTTAAACTAAGTGCTTAAGTTCCTACCTTGAAATGCGTAGCCAGTTTCAAGCTCTAGAATCAAAAAGTTAAACAGATTTAAAGGGGTTAAGTCAGTACTTTTTGGATACGCCGAGTTTAAATATTGTCGAGGCTCACTTTACCGCGTAAGCGAGTATGCCGTAACTGGCAAAAAGGAGAAACGCGGGTAATCAATTACCCGCTCGTTTTTCCTCCCCCACTTAAAAGTGCGGGGTTTCCAAACTCACGCAGGTTTTTAGATGACTTAAAGTCTTCATACTTATAACAAATATGCCTTGTGAACTTTGGCCTTATGTTACCCCTGGAATTCCAGATGAATTATTTGAACGTTTACCAGGAATTCCATTAAGCAAGCGAGAGATTCGCTTGTTGTTAATCGCTCAGCTAAGACTAAAACCTGATTCCGTTTTATGGGACATTGGTGCGGGTACCGGTACCATCCCAGTAGAAGCAGGATTACTTTGTCCAAAGGGAAAAATTATCGCGGTTGAGAGAGATGAAGATGTAGCCGATCTCATTCGGCGTAATTGTGATCGTTTCGGGGTGAAAAATGTAAAAGTAGTTGAAGGAATTGCTCCTGCTTGCTTGGAGGAAATTAAGGAGCTTCCCCGACGAGTTTGTATTGAAGGAGGACGACCCATTCAAGACATTTTGCAGGTCGCATGGAATTATTTACCTCCCCATGGTAGATTAGTCGCCACGGCTACTAACTTAGAAAATTTGTACGCAATTTCCCAAACTTTTGCTCAACTTCAAGTACGAAATATTGAAATAGTTCAGTCAGCAGTGAATCGCTTGGAAACACGCGGATTATCTCAAACTTTTGCCGCTTTAAATCCTGTATTTATACTTAGTGGCGAAAAGCTAGAGTGAATAGGTCTAAAATAAATCATAGTTACCTGATGTTAAATTGTGAAATTTAATAATTCATAATTAATAACTGTGCGAGTACAACTGTGGGGAGTCAATGCGTTATTAAATATAAATATCTGTGATGCACCTCGCTGTAGTAGTTTAAGCCTAGGTACGCTGAACAAGCGAACTGTAAGCATAGTTAAAGGCTTTGTTCAAACCGCAGGCTCTGTGGTTAGACAACCCTAACCGCTATAATTTATATCTTATTTTTTGTGTATGCCTTGGTCTCGGATTATCAGTGGAATTGTTGCTATTGCACTGGCTCTAATTGCAACTATTTTGGGAGGATGGTACTTCACCATACTTTTTGCAGTAATTATTTATTTAGGACAACGAGAATTTTTTAATTTAGTTAAAGCTAAAGGTATGGCTCCTGCAGCTAAAACTACTCTGTTTGTAAGTCAATTATTGCTAGTTATTTGTACCCTTGATGGTAATTTAGCTGATGCAATTATGCCTATATGCGGTACATTAATATGTTTCTATTTGCTGTTTCAACCCAAAATGGCAACAATTGCTGATATTTCCGCCTCGGTTTTAGGATTATTTTACACGGGTTATTTGCCTAGTTATTGGGTAAGGCTACGTGGTATTGACGGTGCAAACCTCAGCAATCTGCCCCTTGGAGGTTATTTACCGCAGTTAGATCCAAATATTTCCCAATCCTTTGAAGTTTCTGATTTACCTAGAGGGTTAACAGCTACATTATTAACTTTCTTATGTATTTGGGCTGCTGATATTGGTGCTTACATTGTGGGTAAGTTTTTTGGTAAAACACCTTTGTCAGACATTAGTCCGAAAAAGACTGTTGAAGGAGCGTTATTTGGAGTTATTGGTAGCGTTCTTGTTGCCATATGTGGAGCATATTTATTAAAATGGCCTCACCCAATTATTGTTGGTGCAGCTGTAGGATTAACAATTGGTATTGCCAGCATTTTAGGAGATTTGACGGAGTCAATGTTAAAACGAGATGCTGGAGTTAAAGATTCTGGACAATTAATTCCTGGTCATGGTGGAATTCTAGATCGTACTGATAGCTATATTTTTACTGCACCTCTAGTTTATTATTTTGTCACGCTTTTATTGCCGTTGTTGAAGACTTGATAATTGGCGACTCGTGACTTGCGATCATACTCGTCTGCGTGCTAGCAACTAAACATGAATGATATTAGCCAATGGAGTAACATACCATTATCACTACTCACATCCACTATGTGCTAAGCAAGGTTATGTTGAATTAGTTAATAAGTTATCAAAAATTAATTTATTTTTGTTGTTTTCTAATAGTTGTAGCCTGGAATCTCTACTATGCTGTTGTGATTTATCCAAAAGTAACCTAGCATAAATTTGACAGAGAAATTACTCAAAGTTGGGTAGATCGAATTTTTTCAGATACCATTAGAGGTAAATTCATCAAGAATTTACGTTTTCGCGAGGAATCTCATTTATGGGATCAGAAAGGGTATATTCGATACTATGTATGCACTAAAAATTTAGACTGCGAACTTATTGATAATGTTGTAATTGTATATCGTTCTGATTTTCCTTGAAATCCCAGAGAGTTTTGTAGGAACTGTTTTTGTAGGGACTAATTATTATATACTGTGTACAAAAATAATTAAAAAAATACCATTTATCAACTACCCATTTGTTTAAGTTTTGAATTCTCAATGACTGAAGCCATCAGAACATTGGTGGTATAATTTTTTTGTCGGTTTTGAAGGGAAACAGCCTTCAAACGTAAGGGGGAAAGTATCCGGTGCAAGTCCGGCACTGTCCCGCAGCTGTAAGCTCAATTTTGTGATTCAAATTTATAATTGAGAATTATAAGTAATTGTTCAATTATAAGTTCACATTTGTTCATTCAGATTGAGTAAGTCAGAATGCCCGCCGATAATTACGTTTATTTTTTATCAGCTCATCTGCGAGGTACGGATGCGTTATCGTTCAGTATTGTCACAATTATTTAATTTAGTCGCGCCAGCAACGCAACAAAAATCACTTGGCGTATATATAGAGTAGTAGATATTAGCAATAATATTTAAGTGCACAGTCTACCTTAAATAAATCTTCACTTACCTGAATTACTTAATCAGGAATATATACTCAATACTTACAATTCAACAGTCAAATATTTACAATTATTGTCTCAATAATTTCCCTAGGGAACTAGCGTTAAGTTTAGTCCGGATTACTTGTCACCGGTCGATTAGTATTTAACATCTCCCTAGGAACAATTATCAGTTTATGGCGTTACCTATAAACTGACAACTGTAGCCCGTAAGGGCGTGGCGTTACCCATAAACTGATAACTATGAAACAAAATCGAGTCAAACTTCATTCAGTTGGACTGGCATTACTAAGCTTATATTTGGTAGTAAACTTACCAAAACCTGCTTATGCAATGCATATTATGGAAGGTTTTTTACCGATTGGTTGGGCGGTTTTTTGGTGGGTTGTCTCCTTACCATTTTTTATTTTAGGATTACGATCGCTAACTCGCATCACTAGAGAAAATCCGGAGTTGAAGCTTTTACTTGCTTTAGCTGGCGCTTTTACTTTTGTATTGTCAGCATTGAAAATTCCTTCAGTTACTGGTAGTTCTTCTCACCCTACTGGTACGGGATTAGGTGCAGTATTGTTTGGTCCCTTAGCAATGTCGGTTTTGGGTACCTTAGTACTATTATTTCAAGCTGTGTTAATGGCGCACGGTGGCTTGACAACATTGGGAGCAAACATGTTTTCAATGGCGATCGCCGGCCCATTTGCAGCATACTGGATATATCGGCTAATTATGCAATCTAGTGGCAAGCAAAAGCTAGCAATCTTTTTAGCCACTGCATTCGCAAATTTACTTACCTACGTTATTACTTCTTTTCAGTTGGCTTTAGCTTTCCCCGCACCTGTTGGTGGTGTCATTGCTTCTCTAAGTAAATTTATTGGAATCTTTGCCTTTACTCAGGTTCCCCTAGCAATCAGTGAAGGACTATTAACTGTACTCGTGTGGAACTGGCTAATATCTTACAACTCTCAAGAATTGGAATTGTTGAACTTAATTAAGCGGGAGTCTCAAAGAAGTGAATCAATCAAATCAGTCTAATACAAATCAATTTCATAAAGGATGGAATAATTGGCTGTTGATCTTGGCAATTATAAGTTTAGCAGTTTTACCATTGATATTTGTTCGTGGTGCAGAATTTGGTGGTGCGGATGGTGAGGCTGAAAAAGCAATCACCGAAGTTGAACCAGAATATAAACCTTGGTTTCAACCAGTTTTTGAACCACCAAGTGGGGAAGTAGAAAGTTTATTATTTTCGACCCAAGCGGCTTTGGGTGCTGGAATTATTGGCTATGGAATTGGTTTATATCGCGGGCGTTCCCAAAAGCAAAAACGTGAAGAGTAAGCATTCCCCATGAGTTTGCAACTAGATACCTTAGCTTACACTAACCGTCTGCGAAAATTACCACCGGAACACAAGCTGATTTTTGCGATCGCAACTCTGGTGATTTCCCTATGCAGTCATCCACCGGTACAAATTTTACTTACTCTGTGGATGAGTGTTTGGACTGTTTTTTATGCCAGAATTCCTGCAGGAATTTACCTACGAGTATTAATATTTGCCGGTTTTTTCTGGCTTACGAGTTTACCTGCATTAATACTCAATGGTGTTTCTCTGAGTGATTTTTCCCAAGTTCAAGGCGATTCTTGGCAGAGTTTAAGGTTGCATTCTTACTATATTTATATCAGTCGTAGTGGAATTCACCAAGCGACGTTAATTTTTACCAGAGCGATCGCCTCTGTTTCTTGTCTATATTTTTTGATGTTAACTGTTCCATTTACGGAGATTTTGCACACGCTGCGTCGATTCAAGTTTCCCGTACTTTTGACTGAAATATTGTTATTAATGTATCGATTTATTTTTATTTTGTTGTATGTAGCCAATGAATTATTAAGGGCGCAAAAGTCCCGTGGTGGTTATCGTAATTGGCGTACTAGCATGAAAAGCTTAGCCTTACTGATTAGTCAATTATTAAAGCGAACTTTACAAAAATACAGTCAATTTTCTTTGGGATTAGAAACGCGGGGTTTTGCAGGAGAATTTCGGGTGTGGTCTCCCCAACGCTATCGTTCATCCAGACGATATACCGTAGAAGCAATTTGTGGGTGTCTAGTATTAATTGGATTAGAATTGTGGCTACATGCAAGAATATTTACTTGAATTTGAGCAGGTATATTACACTTATCCCGGCGCACAGCAATCTTCTCTAAATGGTATTACACTCAAAATTCCATCTGGTAAAAAGTGTGCTCTTATAGGTCAAAATGGTTGTGGTAAAACAACTTTATTCTTGCTCGCAAATGGTTTGTACAAACCTAATGCTGGAACCATACGTTGGTGCGGAGAAATTTTACGCTACAACCGCAATTATCTCAGTAAACTGCGACAAAAAGTTGGATTGGTTTTTCAAGATCCCGAACAGCAACTCGTTGCTTCCACCGTTGAAGAAGATATTTCCTATGGTTTGTGTAATTTAAACCTACCTAACAAAGACATTCAGTCACGAGTCGAGCAAGCACTAACAGAGTTTGACTTGGAAGATTTAGCTCAAAGACCATTGCATCATCTCAGCTTGGGACAAAAAAAACGAATTTCTATAGCCGATGTTATGGTGTTAGAACCCCAACTTTTGTTGTTAGATGAACCCACTGCATATTTGGATGTCAAGCATACTCGTAAATTGACAAAAATTCTTAAAAGAATCCATGGGAATGGTACAACTTTGTTGATGGCTACCCACGATCTAGATCTAGTCGCTCGGTGGGCTGATTGGATTTTTGTGATGGGTGGAGGAAAGTTAGTTCTGGAAGGTGCACCAGAAGATGTGTTTATGCAATGCGACCTGCTAGAAAAATTAGATTTGGGATTGCCACTAATATATCAATTATTATTTGATGAGAATTTATCCTCTGAAGAAAAAACCATTGTAGAAAAATTACGACGACGTTACTTAAAATCTTGATCTCAGTTCAAATTTCTGAGGTTATTATTTTTCAGTGAAAATTTTGATAGCGGAATGCTAAGCTGATTAATTACTTCGCTAATACAAAAAAGTGTTGTCATACAGCAATCATTAGATTCCTGCATTAGCAATATATTTAGGAACATCAGATAGTTTTAAATTCTATGTTTACAGTTCACACTTGGTTGCAAATTCGAGGGACATACCATAATGGTTAAATTTGTGCTGTCATTTAATGCTGAAGATTTAGAATTGCTGCTGGTCGATCGTGGTGTACCAGCAGAAGAAGCTTTTGATGCGCGTGCAATCAAGGAAAGGTACATTCAAACTGAAGAAATGCCCAAAATAGGAGAAACTATTATGTATCCGATTTTTGGGATCTTGAATGATGAATTAAGACACTGGATACATCAAAATATTGGATTCAGAGTTACAAACATCATTCATAATCCTATTGGGGTGGTGTCGTTTTCCGGTACTCCCGAAAATGAAACAACCCAAAATGAGGTTCACACAGTTCTTATAGTCACACCATGTAGACTTCCCATACTCAAGTAAGAGCAAACCACCCCCAAATAGCCCCGTTACTATCCCCAAAGGTAACGGGGTATTCGTTTAACTGTTTTCTGTTCGTTTTGTATTGGCGATTCAAAAAATAGAAAAAATAAACTTAACAAAGAACAAACCCACACCTAACATGGCAGGGGCTTGAGTGGAGGAATGGGAGAATAAAACATTTTTGAGAGGTGATAGCGGCAGTTATTGCTAATCATATACCTAAGGTAGATTATGCCAGCCACTAACACCTTGCTCTATGAGATACTTAATTTGACAAACAATTTATGTCTGCCCGAGACTAACTATTCAAACACATTTCTACTTGCTTGTCCGCTAATTTCTTTTGGGCATCACAACATTAGTATTAACATTTTGGCTGTGACCGTTGGTATGACTATTAGCATGAACTTTTCCACTACCGTTGGTATTAGCCTTACCACGGGGTTGAATTACTCCATAACCTCCATGATTGCGTTCGTAAATTACATTAATTTCGTTTGTTTCGATATTTAGGAACATATAAAAATCATGCCCCACCATTTGTAACTGCTCTAGTGCTTCTTTCACAGTCATTGGTGGCATAGCAAAATACTTCGTGCGCACAACTTCTTTTGGTAACTCCGGAGTACGATTCCCGATTAAGTCTGTAATTACAGCTTCTTCGGTTACGTAAACTTCATTTGTGGAGGTGCTGTTGTTTTTTTTGCTCTGGCGTCTTTCTTTATATTTACGTAATTGTCGAGTTATTTTATCTGCAACCAAATCAATACTGGCATATAAATTCTCGCTACTTTCTTCTGCACGAATTACATTGCCATTTGCAAAAACCGTTACTTCCGCCGACTGATTAGGATTTATTCGGGGATTACGAGCTACGCTGAGGTGAATATCCACCTGATTTGTAATATTCTGAAAATGATTGACTGCCTTTTCTATCTTCTGATTGACGTAGTCGCGAATTGCATCGGTAATTTCAATATTTTTCCCGTGGATGACAAGCTTCATGCAAACTCTCCCACTTTATTTACGTGTATTTTTTACTTATCGGAAGGAGTCGCGGCGATTCTTACTCTCTGCCGCTCAAATTAAGAACTTCTATTTGAATTCGTCTGTTTTTTTGAATTCTTCGGTTAGAATCTGTCCTTATGAATTTAACTTGTTGTTAATGTGCATAACCAGATAATAACTCAATAAAACAAAAAATTATAAGTAAGCGTAACTCTTCGTAACTCAATATATATGCACTAGTCACAGCCAGAAGAAAACAGACTTTATGTACAACGATGTACACATTAAAAGCTCTCTCTCACAAGCAGAATGTTTTTCCTGACTTCTCAATGTAACCCCCAAAAATTTACGCTTCTTGCTTTTGTATTATGTGTCAATAAATGATTACGAACTGTTGGGAAACAAATTAATTCATGTACTTTTTGCTACTACACTTTTACTCTACAGAGTATTCCTCCTGAAATCATCTAACTTATATCTTTAAGGTAGCACTATGTTACTTCCAAAACTAATTCCCTTGACTTTCCTTTAAAATCCTTTGCATTGCTTGACATTCTTTGTTCACAAAAATGTAATAAACCTCACTGAAACCTGAAAATTGTTTGCTAACTATCAATTCAGCTTATGACTCACTCCCGAAATCAATGTTTCTTATATAACCAAGGAGTACTGCTTTATGGGGATGCTCATAAATGGCAGAAGGAACTTGTTGCCGCTCGTATTCAGGATCCTAGTTTAGATGATGTACTAATTTTGTTGGAGCACCCACCAGTTTATACTTTGGGACAGGGAGGTAGTTTAGACTTTCTCAAATTCGATCCGGGCAAAATTCAAGATAATACCCAACCTGTTTCTCAAGAAGATTTACAATATAATTCTCAACATAATTCTCATAGTATCTACCGGGTTGAACGTGGTGGTGAAGTTACGTATCATTGTCTGGGTCAGTTAGTGGGGTATCCAATTTTAAATTTGCAACGACATCGTAAAGACCTCCACTGGTACTTACGACAACTAGAAGAAGTATTAATTCGCGTCTTATCTACTTATGGCTTACCAGCAGAACGCGTTCCTTCTTTAACTGGCGTTTGGGTAGATGGATATAAAGTTGCAGCAATTGGAATTAAAGTTAGCCGTTGGATTACCATGCATGGTTTTGCTTTAAACGTGTGTCCAGATCTGAGTGGTTTTAAGCAAATAGTTCCTTGTGGAATTTCTGATAAACCGATTGGTTCCCTAGTTCAATGGATTCCTGATATTACAGTTTCTCAAGTACGCCCTCTTATTGCAAATATGTTTGCCCAAGTATTTGATTTGGAAATAATTGAAATTGAGGCTAAGGATAAAAGTTAATCGGGATTTACTGTTCGTAGCTTGCACGTATTCCTTAAGAATGAAGCTAATGTGTTAGCGTAACGTAAGCCCAGGTCATATTCTGCTATAAATTTTTGGTAAATATCGATCTAAATCTAAATACTTCCGGTCTTAAGAAATTGAGCGTGAAAAAATTTAATGGGTACGGTAGATCCTGTACTTACTTATGCTATTCATTTGCAGGATAGCTCAAATTACCTCTTGTCTGGGAATCATATAAAAAACACCTTTACCTAAAAACCATTAAAATTAGACTTCCCGAAGATTCACAGGACTTACGCAATTGTCACAATATACCAGTGGTGCGTGACACTCAAAACCTTACTAATACGTTCAGGTTAACTCGCTTGTGTCACGCACCCTACAAGAAAAATGTGCCGGTTGCGTAAGTCCTAATTCAATTTATCCAACGTTAGCGATTGTATTAAAACTAAAATTCAAATTTAAATTCAAATTTAAATTATTTTACTAAAACGCTTTATTTAAACGCCGTGAGCAATGAAAGAGACTTAAAATTAAGTCAAATTATCTACAAAAATTCTCGCACGGGAGAGGTACACGCTCCACCGCTAATGCCTCTCAGAGAACGTGACTTCAAAGCTTTGGCTACTTTATTCGACCAGTTAGATTGTACTGAAATCGAAGCCGACATAAATAACACTTTAAGCTTAATGGTACCCGAACCTAGCTGGGATGAAGACCCCTATGAATTTTTACAGGAGTATTTGTGATTACTGGATATTGACATTACTTATTGCCACTTCCCATTTCCAATAAAACCTTTAAAACACCTTTCGTTTGAGCTTTCTCAAAGGCTGCAATTCCTTCTTCTATTGGATAATGAGCTTCTATTAATGGTTTGACATCGACTTTTTGTTGAGCTAATAATTCCAATGCGGGTGAAAATGGACCGCAACGGGAACCAATCAAAGTAATTTCATCAACTACCAAGGAAGAAGCATCTAAACTTAACTTACCTGCATATGTGCTCTTGAGAACTAATGTTCCACGGGGTCGCAAAGCACGTCTAGCAATCTCAAATCCAGCACTATTACCGGTACATTCTACAGAAATATCAAAATATCCATTTTGCACTATATCCTTAAAACCTGTCTTAATTCCTCTAGCTTCTAAATTTGCAAGTTTTTTGCTGTGACGACCGACAACTAAAAGTTCACAACCTGTTAAAGCAATAGTTTGGGCAACTAATTGACCTAGTTTCCCATCTCCAACCACCAATACTCGACGATCTGTTCCTAAAGTTACTTGCTCCTGAATTTCCAGTGCTGCAGCTAGGGGTTCTGTGAAGGTTGCGACTTCTGTAGGTACGCGATCCGGTACTGGATACAGATTTTTGATTGGCAAACAAAGATACTCTGCAAAAGCTCCATTACGATTTACGATACCAAGTACGCTACGGTTCTCGCAGTGAGTGGGTTGTCCGCTACGACAAAAGCGACATTCTCCACAAGCAGCATTAATCTCTCCAACCACACGCCGATTTACAAGATTGTCTGGACCTTGTTCGACTAAACCGACAAATTCATGTCCTAAAATACCGGTGTAAGGATAGTAACCTCTAATTAATTCTAAATCGGTATTACAAATACCGGCTGCTAAAACTTTTACCAAAGCTTCGCCCTCTGGCGGTTCGGGAATGGGGATATCGGTACGTAATTGCAGGTGATTATTTTCCAACCAAAGTCCTTTCATGGGCGATCGCCAAATCTGGAATAAGATGAGTTAAACAACCAAAATATTTTACCGTTTAGTTACGAATATATTGTTTTAAATCATTATATAATTTTTAGGATTTATGCAACGAAAGCGGATCCGTAAGGTAGCGGATCCGTCGCTAGTACAGCTAGAATTCCCAAAATATTTTGTTTGCTTTTAAATTGTACCGAGTAAGTAATGGCAAACTATTGGTAAAAAGACATACTATAGTACACTTGCATATTGTTTAATCTTCATATATCCGACATTCTTCCGCGCCGGGATTTTCTTCACAGTATGCTTGGAAAGAACTAAGTTTTTTTTGCGATCGCTGACGTGATGATTCTGCTTGCAATTCTTCCACTACGTCCCATGCTGCAGCACATTCCCGAGAAGTATCACCTTTTTCTGCACAGATAGCACGAGCATCGTCACGGGCTGCTTCGATGCGATCCTCAAGAAACATATCTGTAGGCTTCTCAACAAAATCACTTTTATTGAGAATATCACTAATTGAAATAATACCTAGCAAACCACCTTTAATTACTGGAGCGCGACGGATGCGAGTATTTGCAAACAATCTGGCTACATATTCCACACCTAGTTCGGGATTAACCACAATACAGGGTTTGGTCATGATCTCATATACCCGCATTTGTTTGGGGTCTTTACCATATGCAGCAACCTTATAAATAATATCTGTTTCAGTTACCATTCCATAGGGGTCGTCTTGTGTTCGAGGTTCTACAATTAAAGCTCGCAAACCTTTATCTTTCATTAGTTTTACAGCTTCTGCAACAGTTGCAGAACCACGAATGGTAACAACTTCTTTGGTCATTATTTCTTCTGCTTTCATCATAATCCTGGGAGTTAAAGTGATAATTTTTCTTTTTTTGGGATTTTTTTTGGAATCTTCTTTTGTGAAAATAATTTAACTAAATAATTTCAGCCCCAATTTAACTAAATAATTTCAGCCCCGCAACCATACTTGCTGACAAAATTTACTTCTGCGATCACAACTTAATCTTCATATATTCTGGCTTCAGGAGCATCGGGATACTCTTCACAGTAAAGCTCAAAATTACTTTTTGGTTTCTCTACAAAATCACTTTTACTTAAAATATCTGTAATTGATATTACCCCCAATAGTTTGCCTTTAATTACCGGAGCGCGACGGATACGAGTATTTGCAAACAACCTGGCTACATATTCCACACCCAATTCGGGGTTAACTACAATACAAGGTTTACTCATGATTTCATAAACTCGCATTTGTTTGGGGTCTTTACCATGTGCAGCAACTTTGTAAATAATATCGGTTTCAGTCACCATACCGTACGGGTCATTTTTATTACGCAGTTCCACAACTAAAGAGCGAAGTCCTTTCTCTTTCATTAGTTTCACAGCTTCGGCGACAGTTGCAGAGCCACGTACGGTAACAACTTCTTTAGTCATTATGTCTTCTGCTTTCATAACCTTTTCTTCTCTTACCTTTACTCGTAAAGCGATAACTATTTCTTTTGCTTCTCGTGTCTCAAAGTAATTCAGTCACGATTGTTTTGAATTTTTCATAGGGAACGACTCCAACAACCTTTTCTATGCAGCTTCCATCTTTATAAATCATGACTACCGGAATACTGCGGATTCCCAATCTTTTGGCGAGACTCGGATTCTCATCAAGGTCTACTTTAGCTACCTTTACACGCTCCTCATATTCTTGAGCTAATCTATCCATCATCGGAGCAATCATTTTGCAAGGTCCACACCAAGTTGCAGTAAAGTCAACAACAAACACACCGTCGCTGCTAGAAAGTGTATCGAATTCGGCTTCTTTGATATATTCAACTGCATCCATCTGATAACTCCTTATTTGAATTAAATATATGGGTATTTTTATTGACAGGTTTTAAATAACACTTCTTATTAATTGATAAGCTCGAATTGTTGTAACCTGATGTAATATGTCTTCATAAGACAAGTAAGCAAACAAAATAATGGCAGCTAATAAGGAAAACGATAATTATTTATGGGAAAAACTTAACCAAGCAAGGCAAGCTAAAGCAGCTAGAGGTGGTTATGCTGGATATGGTTCGCCTCCTTTTGGGAAAAAATCTGTAAATGGCGAACTGGTGGAAAATTCTCAAGAACAGCAAATTATTGAATTAATTCGCCGCCATCATAAATCTGGAAAATCTCTACCCCAAATCGCTAACTGGCTTAACCTACAGGGATACACAACTAAACGAGGAAAGCAATGGCAACCCGTTTCTGTAAAACGAGTATTAGATAGACTTTATGGAAAAAAAGGAAGAATATCTGGTATTTAGAAAAATTGAAACCATCCTCAAAAACAGATTAGAAACTAAAATTTTAAGTACTTCATTTCTTCTCTAAAGTAACCCGAGCATACTTTATAAGAGATATAATATCTTTATATCTTACTTTATTATAATCTCACCTCTAATAAGTGCAACCTATACTAAATAAAGCTTTCAGGCTCTACTCCTTTACATCTCTCGTATTGTACAAATTTTCGTATAAATAATGTATAGCTTGGCGAACAAAATTTACAAATTTTAATATGCATTCATTCCACAAAATAGCACAATCTTAGCTAAAACAGAGGAGCCTGAGGCGAATGGCACGCTCGTTAAGAATCATCCGCACAAGCGCGTGCGTGAACAAAACTTGAACTGAGTTTATAGTTATTAGTTTACTGCTCAATTTAAGGTCTTATAAACATAAGGTATTTATTCCAATGGAGTAAATCATATTTCAAGAACTGCCTAATTAATCATAACTATTGGAAAATTATTATAACTCTGGATGCAACCAAATAAATAATCCAGCAGATGCAGTAGTACCAACAAAATGTGCTGCTATACCAGTAACATTACATACGTTAATAAAAACATCTAGCGAACGAA
Source organism: Mastigocoleus sp. MO_188.B34 (assembly GCF_030065675.1). Taxonomy (GTDB): domain Bacteria; phylum Cyanobacteriota; class Cyanobacteriia; order Cyanobacteriales; family Nostocaceae; genus Mastigocoleus. Next base: position 23,500 of record NZ_JASJDK010000066.1, read on the forward strand.
TAATACGCGTAGGATTGTAAATAGTCACTCCTTGGGGCTGAGAAATTGATTTTGCGAGCAATACACCTAAGCCAGATAAGCTACCAATGATAAAAATTAACATACCTGCGAAGCCTAAGATTGCACCTAATCTTAAGATTTGCATGACCTCGGCTTTTGATGGATGTAGATCTGGTTGTGGGCTTCTTAATCTACGTCCATAGCGAGCAATACGTAATCCAACATAGCAGCCAAATAAAAGTAGTAATATTCCTAAAACAGCCCAGAAAATACTCATACTAATTCCTGGAAGTGTTCCTTGAGTAAAACTTGTAATCTGAGAATTAGGTGTCACTGTGCGACTAAATTTTCTTCCAGATATTGTTAGGATTAACAGAAAAATAGAAGTTCCTCCTAACCCTAACTGCATCCAAATACTTACCCAACCAACTATCTGTAAGATTTTACCAATTGCTTCTAATTTGGGATTTATTAATTCTGTGCTTATGGTGTTTTTCATGGTTGATATTTAATCAGTGAATTATTATGTACAGAATTTATGCAATCAAGCGTCATAATAAAATACCAAATATAAAGCTTGTAGTTGATATTTTAATACGCTAATTAAGGAATAAATTTCTGACTAGAATTTCTAAATACTTCAGTTACATAAGTCCTAATATAAAATCAAAATCCACCATTTATAAGATAAGCCTATTTATCCAAAGGAATAATCTGTCTGTAGTTTATATATGAGTTATTTCTGAAGAGCTAAATTTAGTACTTAGCGATATTCTTTAGATTTGCTAGGATTCCATACGTATATGCTCTCTACATAAATAAAAAAACAGTAGGTTAACCCACTGTTAAATTTAGATTTTGTGGTGTTTAACGAGTAGTTGCTATTTTTCTAATAGCAACTGAGTTGATGCGACCTCAGTGGAAAAATTTGCAATTATAACTTAACTAGTAACACTAATAGCTCCCCCAGTTGCAGCAGCAACAGCAGAAATCAAAGCCGTACAGAATAACCACCAGGAAGCGACTGCTGCAGCTTTACGAGTTTCTTGTGCTTGTTTTTTGGCTTCTAATTTAATTTTTTCTAAACGCAGTTGAGCTTCTTGTTGAATCCGTTCTGCTCTTTGTAAAACACGATTGCGGGTTCTTTCAATTTGTCTAATAATCCTCTCAGCATCAGCTTTAGAGATATCGTCTCGGGAAGCCATAAGAGCAATTAGGGTATTTCGATCAATTTGAGAGAAGCGATCGCGTAATGCTTCAAATCCCGCTTCGGGGTCGTCAAATAAGGTTTGAACATCCTTTTTGATCTGATCGTATTCTAATTCTGGACAATCTAAACTGTTAAGATAGTTACGGATTTTTTCTAGAAGATTATCAATTACACTTTGAACCTGTTCTTGAATCTTTTGTAATTGTGCTAGGAATTGATCTCGCACAGATATGATTTGATCGATAACTTGCTTTACTTCTTCTTCTGATAAATCGTCCCTCTGAGAGAGTAAAGCAACTAAAGTGGAGCGGTCGAATTGAGCTAGACGCTCCTGCAAACTTTCCATCCCTGCACGGGGGTCATTGATAAGCAATTGCACATCCCGTTTAATTCCTTCCGGGTTAAGTTCTTCTTTATCGGTAGAACGCAAATATTCGGAAATAAAACCCTGAAAATCCTGTATCTTCGACTGAGCGCGACGAGCAATTCTCTTAGGTGTTTTAGCAACTTCACGCAGGGTATTTTGCACCTCATTGATGACTTGATTGACCTGCTCCTCACTTAAATCATCTCTTTGACTCAGAAATTTTACCAATGTATCTCTGTCCATAGCTGCTAAACGCCGTTTAATAGCTGCAGCACCAAGCTTGGGGTTATCTAATAATAAGGTTAAATCTCGCTTGATTCCTTCTGGGTTGAGTTCTGCTTTCCCAGTGCTGTAAAGATATTCGCTGATTGCTGATTTTGCATCTTGGTATTGTTTTAATGCTTTACTAGCAATGCGCTCGGGAGTATAGCGCATCTTAGTCCAATTAGCTTCTATACTATCAATGATTTCATTAACTTGCTCTGGAGTTAGGTCGTTACGTTGAGTGAGTAATTGAACTAAGGTATCCCGATCAAACTGAGCGAGTCTAGCTCTTAATGCTGCTGTACCTGCTTGAGGATCATTTAAAAGTAGTTTTAGTTCTCGTTGGATCGCCATCGGGTTAAGTTCTGTTTTACCAGTCTCTCGTAAATAAGATTGAACCTCATACCATTGCTTTTCTGCTTTTGCTTTTGCTATTCCAAAGGTTTCTGAAGCCTCTTTGAGAACAGTATTTTGTGCAATTTCTAATTCGTTTACAATCGCAGAAATTTCCACTCGGTCCATATCTTTGCGCTGTTCTAGAATCCGCTCTAAAGTAGGACGGTCAAATTGAGCCAAACGATTACTTAAGCATTGGTAATCTGCATCTGGATCTGCTAAAACTTCTTTAAATTCTAACTGGATTTTTTCTGGGCTAAAATCTGCTTTTGGGGTGGTGAGAAGATAATCTTCTGCTTCTGCAAATACAGTGATTGATGCTTCTCTAGCTTGTGCGGCTTCTGCAACTCCCAATATTTCTAAACGAATTACTTCTAATAGATTAGCGGTTGTTTGAATTTTAGCTTGAGTTAAGATCCCTTTTTGTTGGAGCCAATCAACAAAGTCAGCACGATTGATTTGTCTTAGATCCCTGGCAATAATACCAGGATCGGCACTTGGATCGTAAATTAAGTCCCGAAACTCAAGATTTAAGTTTTCAGGCTTTAACTCCCAAGGATAAGCATTGAGGAGATAATTTTCAATATCTGCACAAACAGTACTTTGGGGTATTGGTTCTTTTATTCCAACCTTTGTTGCAACCTTGTCAGTTTGTTCCCCTAATTGTTCCCCAACTCGCTGCAATTTACTAATAATATTCCCTACATCGAGATCGGATAAATCTGTCCGCCCCATAATGATACCAGCTAAACCATTAAAGCTTGTTGTGGTAGCTTGAGCTATTATTCCATCCTGAGATTCTTGGGATTTACGACGCTTGCGCATTTCCGCAACTAGATCATCTAACTTCCTAGCAAAGCTATTACCAATCAACTCTTCCCGAGTCGCTGACTTAAGATAATCTACAAATTCTATCATCCGATCTGGACGTACAGGAATTTTCTTGGCTGTTTTTTGCCATACCTGATCTAATTTATCCGCAATACGATTTACATCTCTTTGAGATAGATCGCTACGGTTACCAATTAACTCTGCAAAGGTATCGCGGTTAAGATCGGTGATGCGATCGTTATTCACAATTTCTTGTAAATTTTCATCATCAAGTAATTCCTCAAAATCTGCAGCGATTTTTTCCAAATCTACAGATTGAGGACGTACAGATTCTAAATATTCTTCAACATTTTCCTTCAATGTGGTTGAGTCGAATGCTAAACCTAGTTCGTGACGAACTGCTGCTGCTGCGGATTCTGCAGTTGCGACCATTTGCTTGCTTGTAGCTTTTACACCAATTGCTGCAGCTGCGGTACCCATAATTGCTTGGAAACCTGATGTCGCAGTGTTGACTACCGAACCAATCAAAGAACCGACGGTACTCGAACTTACCCAAACTAACAAAGAAAAGTAGGTACCCCAAATCACTAAACCTACAATCGCTCCAGATACAGGAGAAACAAATAGACTTAACTTGACTGCTAAACTACAAGCAATGAATAAAGAAATTGCAACACTAATCAGTGTTCCCAAACCCAGCACTAAACTAATTTTACGAATAGTGCTACCAAAATTATTAGATTCTTCTTTACTATCATCATCTGTGGAACCAGAAGCACCGGCTAAGGATATCCCTAAGGCAACACCAAGGTTAGTCAATAGTAATTGAAAGGCAAATGCTAACACCACCCCGGTGACTAAAGCTGCTAAAAATTGCGGTCCACTAAATACAAAAGCAGCATCCCTAGTAGTTTCTGTACTGGGTTGAACAATGACTTGTCCCAACCATATTCCCGAATTTAGTATTCCTGAATTCAATATTCCCGAACTTAATATTCCTGAACTTAATATTCCCGAACTTATAAATTCTTGTATCATTTTTGTACTGTAGAGCTTATTTATTTTTCTTACCTATATTTATCAGGACTTACCTAATAAGGATTTGTCATTAAGAGGAAAACATAGTGTATAATTGGCACCTAACAAAGCTATATGATTAAAGCTACGCTCTTGACTGCGCCACGCTAACACTACAAGCTTCAGTAGTGGCTAAACTAATGAAAGAAATAGATTCATTTTGCGTAAGCTATATTTATCTGAAAATGAAATATCTGAAAATGAAATATCTGGAAATGAAATATCTGGAAACGACTTTGTGTAAAATTTGAAATATCTACATTTTCCATGTATTCCAGAATAAATGGGCATTTAGCTTTTCAATTTAATTTATTTCTTTTCTCGGCATTTTTATTCCTTTATTCTCTCAAATATTTCAGTATTCTAATCTTATTACTAAATAGAAATAATTACTTCTTTCGAGGGAATCAATATTGTCTAGTTATCTGAATATTTTTTTGATTAAACTTAAATACTTAGGTATAACAGTATCTCTATCTTAAGGATGAAGAATTTTTCTTTAAGTTAGATCTTGTTCACCTTTACTAAGAATGATGAGAATAATTAGGCATCAAAAATTAGTTACACATAAGTTTTTTTCTACTAATTAGAGTTTAATATACTTCAGCTAGATGTCACGATTCTAAAGCAGTATGGTAAATTAGTAATAAAAAATCAGTAAATGAGCTTACGTTTAGTTGAAGCATTTTTACCACAATCGCAGGAACAGTCGGTAAGAGAATTTCTTGAACCCCATCCTTTCGTTAAAAGTTGGTATGTATCATTACCAGAAGAGCAAATATTACTTAAAATATTGCTTCATGAAGGGCAAGTAGAGCCGGTTGTTGATTGTTTAGCACAAAAATTTGGCGATTTGGATGGATTTCGGCTATTGCTTTTACCTGTTGAAGCTTCTCTTCCCCAACCCGAACCAGAAAAACTAGAACCAGACGTAGAACGACAAAAATCCTCTCGCATTTATCGGGAAGAAATTTATCTTGACATCGCTCAAAGTATCAGTCTCAATAGGACAGAAATTCTTTTAGTTATCCTCTCTACCATTATTGCAGCTATTGGCTTGCTCCGAGGTAGCGAAGTCATAGTAATTGGAGCAATGGTTGTAGCACCTTTACTCAAACCAAATATGGCTTTAGGATTAGCTACTACTTTGGGAGATATATCCTTAGGAAGAAAAAGTCTTATTATCGGTTTAATGCAGATTTTGATAGCTTTAGCTCTTTCAATACTTTTGGGAATATTTGTATCAGTAGACCTATCTAATATGAGTGAAGTTGCTTTGAGAACGAGGGTTGATTTATCCGATATCGCCCTTGCTTTTGCTTCCGGTGTGGCTGGTGCAATTTCTTTTACTACCGGCGAAAAAAGTGCTGTAGTTGGGGTAATGGTTTCGGTAGCTTTACTGCCGCCATTAGTCGTCTTGGGAATCTTAATTGGTTCTGGTTTATGGTTTCCTGCTTTAGGAGCAACAGTACTGGTTTCAACTAATATTGTTTGCCTTAACTTAGCTGCGATCGCAACTTTTTGGATTCAAGATGTTCGCCCACAGGAATGGTGGCAAAATAATATTGCCAAAAAGATAACTCGTGTAGCGTCTATAATTTGGTTATTACTTTTGACTATCCTGATAGGACTTATTTTTATCGTTAAGCTTGGCTATAAATAAAAAAATACTAAATGCTATGGGCAAAAATCAAAAATAACGTTATACACCAACTCATTGAGTTAATTAATTCTTCATTTTACATCTTGCAATTTTCTCATTTAGCATTAGAACAGGGTAAGACTTGAAGTTTATTTCTTTTTATTTAGAATTAGCAGTGATGCAATCGTTGTACTAGCAGATACTAAACTTTTCTCACTGAACTCATAGACAAACACAACTTACTTCGCGATCCAACGGTTAATAATTTCTTGATACTTTGCTTGCTGTTGGTGACTTTCAACTTCAATTTCTAAAGATACTTTTTTGCAACCATCTTTTTGTTGAAGTGAAATTTCCCTTAAAACTTCACTCGCAATTTCAGAAGAAATTAATTCACCTCTGACAATAAAATTGACATCTTCATTGTCACTAGTATTTATTATAACTCCAGGTACTTCTGACTCCGCTAAATCTATTTCTGTCAGTTGTCTATTTGGCGAATCTATTTGTTCAATGATTAATATTTCTCGTCGTATCGGAACTTGTACCAAATGAGTTTCTACTTTTTTTCTAATTATAACTTCTCCAATTTTGCGCCGTTCTCGTTTAACAAGTAAACGTTCTTCACGCAAGGAAACTTTTACTTCCTTCGACTCGGATTCCTGAAGAGATTTGTTTGTGTTATTTTTTACTGGCTTTGATGATGTTATATTATCGATATCTGATATTAAACTGTTTGTATATATATCACTCTGGTTTACTACGGGTAGGTTAACAACGTCTGATTTATTTAGATTCACTACTAGTATATTTTTATTAATTCCGATTTGTTGTACCCAATCACTACTCATTAAACGTAACTGATTTGTACCAGAATTATTTAGCGGAGAAACTAATAGACAAAGATTATTTTCTTCGTCAGTAGAAATATTTTTTACTACTGCAATAATAGTCCCCCTCAAATTAACAACGTTAAAGGATATAACTTGCTTATCTAACTCAATAAGTACCGACTTAATTTTAGATTTATCAGTAATGATACTGTTATTGTATGAATTCACTTTTCAATTCTCCACTTCTAAATTAAAGAATAAAATTACAGGTAAAGAGAGCTAGAACAGTTCTCTACTCTACCTGTAAACACTCTCCACTGACGCGTTCAACTATTTTCTACTTCAATTGAGAAATCTATTCGTAACAATTGTAAGTAAGACTAAAATTCAAAGCACTTGAATATAAAATCTATGCAAAAGTTTCGTGAATCAAGGAAGATTGTCAAATTATTTGTGCTGAATGGTTGGATTACCGTCTACATCAACCTCTAACTCTTCCCTACGAAGTTTTTCTTTTGCTTCTACGCTGTCTTTTTCAACTTCTTTTCTGACTGAAACTTCTTCTCGTACAAAAGCTTGCTTTTCAATATTCGCTGATTCTTCGTATACTTCGACGCGAGCAACTTCTCCTTCTTTAAAGTCAACAGTTCCTGGTGCAACAGCTTGAGTTTCGCTAGAAGCAGTACGTTCGATGATTACTCGCTCTTTTTCGATAGGAACGACAACTTCAGCAGTTTCAGTTTCTACTTTCTTACCTATAGTTACTGCACCTGTACGAAAACGGTCTTTACTTGCAACTAAACGTTCTTCGTAAAGCTTAAGGTTTTGATGATTTTTCTCGTCAGTTTGGTAAAGTTCTGGCTCTGAATCGTAACTATAATTGGTGCTATCGTAAGCAGGTAAAACACTACCGCCCGTATTCCTATAGGCTGCTCTGACTCTTTCTTCGTAGTCAAAATCTATAACCATATCGTCGTTATATTCGGGTAATCGATCAGCTGCATCTTTTCTCAAACCCACAGCATATACCCGTTTTTCGTTATAATCTATGGTTGCTCTACCTATTGGTAACAAGACTTTCTTACCAAAAACCCAAAAACCGGTATCAATAATGAAGTAACGGAAACGTCCTGTTCCATCAACTATTACATCATGGATAGAACCAACTTTTTCATCAGCTTCGCTGTAAACAGAAAAATCTTTGATATCATCACCAGCAAAAATATCTTCTTTATAGTTGGGGTATAAATCTGCAATTTTGTATAAAGCCATTGAAATTTCTCCTTATTTATATCTGAACAATAATAGCTACTCAAGGTTTTTCAAAATAAACTGACCGAAATATTTAAATCCACTAAAACTTGCGTAAACCTGTTTTACTTGGAGATTTATACAGCATATAAATTTGCTACTATGCCGTTTTTACGCAAGTCCTAACAGGAAATTTTGATTTATTTGACTTGATTAGCACATCCAATATTAATGTAGTCTATTTTAATTTATAAGAAATCTCACTTATGAAGTAAACGTAAACAAAAAAATATAAATCTATAAATCTTTAGTCTTACTTCTCTAGAAATAATATCTGATTTATATTTTATTTAAAGTTTTGATTACGCAAAATGAACAACGCATTTCCGTCATTATCAGCGAAAGCATTCGCAAAGCGCATCCTCAGTAATCGCCAAAAACTCTGAAATTACTATCTCCTAAACAGAGATGCAATACCTAGAGCCTCCGGCGTCGCCGTTTAAACGCATCAAGCGCGGGATGTTCCGTAGTGCGTGCAAATACCGCAGGTGCAGCTCAGCCTCCAGCTACGCTACCTACAGATCCGCTACCGTTGAATAATTCCTGACTTTATAGAACCCATTTGGGATCTTTTTAATTGGTAGCAGTGGCCAGTCTTTTAAGCATAAGTCTTATAAAACAGAGATTTACCTTGGTAGTGGAATTATCAAGAGTTCTCTCGATTAATTTTCATAAGCGATTTATGATTGCTAGATTTAGAAATTGAAACTATCCTCAGAAATTTTGAGACATTTTCTGATTGTATTATTATCTGAGATTCTCTGAATTGTTACTTTGCAGAGAAATACCACGGTTACATCTCTGTAATTATCAAAATTTTGGGCTTTAAAAATACATAAATAGTTAATAACTAAAAACTAACTGCGAACTAGTAACTAATATCTTGATATAATCCGCGATCGAACAATAAGATAGTTGGGGCAAAGCATCATGGCAGACTGGAAGGAAATTCCTGGTGGTGTCACAGCGCCTAGGGGATATCAAGCAGCTGGAATTGCTGCAGGTTTAAAACCTTCAGGCTTACCGGATTTAGCTGTAATATTTTCGGAAGTGGAAGCGATCGCAGCAGGTGTATTTACTACTTCCCAGGTAAAAGCAGCTTGTGTAGATTACTGTCGCCAACGCTTGCAAGGCAAACATAGTGCCCGTGCTATTCTCTGTAATGCAGGACAAGCAAATGCTGGAACGGGAGAACAAGGCTGGTTGGATGCTGAATTATCCGCCAAAGTTTTGGGGGAAACCTTAAGTATTTCTCCGGAGTTAATTTTATTAGCATCTACTGGGGTAATTGGACAAAGGATTCGCATGAATGCTTTAACTGCTGGGATTCCCAAGTTAGTTGCCGAGCTTTCACCAACAGGTTCTGATGCTGCAGCCCAAGCAATCATTACCACAGACTTAGTAACTAAATCTATTGCTTTAGAAACGAAAATACATGACAAGATTGTGCGAGTAGGTGGAATCGCTAAAGGTTCGGGAATGATTCATCCTGACATGGCAACTATGTTAGCTTTTGTAACTACTGATGCTGCCGTATCGCCCCAACTTTGGCAACAAATGTTATCCCGTGCAGCAGATAGGAGTTTTAATGCAATTACTGTAGATGGTGATACTAGCACTAACGATTGTTTAATTGCCCTTGCTAACGGTCAATCTCGTACCCCTGCAATTACGCAAATGGGTGCAGAAGCGGAAAAATTAGAAGCAATGTTAACCGCAGTTTGTCAACATTTAGCAAAAGCGATCGCCAGAGATGGAGAAGGTGCGACTTGTTTAATTGAGGTGCGGGTAAGCGGTGCACCCGATGAATTATCTGCTCGTAAAATAGCCAAAACTATTGTTGGTTCTTCTCTAGTCAAATCTGCAACCTTTGGACGCGATCCTAACTGGGGACGTATTGCTGCTGCTGCTGGGCGTGCGGGAGCACCATTTGAGCAAGACAACCTCAGAATTCAGTTGGGAGAGTTTCTTTTGATGGAAAATGGTAATCCCTTAGATTTTGACCGCAAAGCCGCTAGTACTTATTTAGAACAAGCTGCTGTGAACTCTGTCGCATCAGAAAACTTACTTGCAACTGAAATGAGCAACGATCTTGTAGTTGATCGCAGTAAAACCAAAACTCAACGCTTAGATAATCCAGTTGTAATTGCGGTTAATATTGGTAATGGTAACGGTTCTTCTGTGGCTTGGGGCTGCGATCTGAGTTATGACTATGTGAAAATTAACGCTGAATATACCACCTAAAAGGGAAGAAAAAACAGAAAATAACAAGATAATTAATATCTCCAGAGTATATTTTAATACTATACTATTGATGCTCTGGGGTTAAATTTTCTCAAAACTCCCGCGATCAAGTTGATTTTATAGCAATCTTCAATAATTCGTAAAAATCAATATTGTAAAGAGGTTGCAGAGGCTAATAGTTATGCCGCAGACTCTGCAATCTCTCTGCGGGATTTATCTGTTTACAAATCAAATATGGAGTTAATTTACGGGAGATTAGTATAGCCATACGGCGTATTTTGGTGTACCTCATAAACCTGCAAAGTGCTGTAAAATACACTTTCTTTTTCTTTAAAAATAATAGACCTCTCCGGAGATGTCTAATATAAATCAAAAAAAATCTGGAAAATATACTTTAAGTTTTGAAACTAAATATACAAACTGCTGCATTACCTAACGAGTTTTGAGGTTGTCGATGCGTCGCCTAATTTCTTGGATTCTTACCCCATTTTCCATACTTACCACATCTTGTGATGTATTAGTGGAGCCAAAATCCTCTGTAGCAGAAAACTTAAAAACAAATACAGATGTTCCCGCAAATAACAACCTTTCTCCTTTGGAAAAACGGGTTGTTGATGAAATGAACAAAGCTAGAACAAATCCTGCTGCTTATGCAGCTGTTCTGGAAGAATATAAAAATCGCTTTGAAGGCGATCGCGTCAAAATTAGTTCCAATGTTTACTTACAGACTAAAGAAGGTGTTTTAGCGGTAGATGAAGCGATCGCATTTCTGAAAACAACTTCTCCAGTGGGAACTCTAAGTATATCAAAGGGAATGTCACTCGCTGCTAAGGACCACGTAAAAGATCAAGGTGATAAAGGTATAGTTGGTCACAATGGTAGCGATGGTAGCGATCCTTTTAGCCGTCTAAATCGCTATGGGAATTGGGAAATTACAGCAGGGGAAAATATCAGCTATGGTTCCCATACTGCTCGATATATCATTATGCAGTTAATTATTGATGATGGCGTACCCGACCGCGGTCATCGGATAAATATGTTTAACCCCCAATTCAAGGTTACTGGAGTTGCTTTTGGTATTCATAATACATATCGCCAAATGTGCGTTATTACTTATGCTGGAGGTTACCGAGAAGCAATACAATGACAAAATTAAAATTGAACCCAAGAAATGGTATCGAGTAGTCAGGTACTTTTATTTATAGGACTTACGCACTCGTTACCTTAGCACAGCGAGTCCCGAAGGGACTTATTCCCAATAGTTTGGGGTAGAGACCGCACCTACGGTGAATGCTATTTCCTAACGGAAACGCTAACGCTAACCTTGCGTCGCAATGCCTGTAATTGCGTTGTCCGTGCGTAATTTCTGATTTATTGAAAAATTTTTCCCGTCCATTCATTCACTTATTTAGTTTTTGATTTTTAATTTATTTAAAATATTTTTCAATGTTAATTTTTATTATTCAGTGAGTGAATAAGGAAAGCTTAATATATTTTTTAGACTATAAATTTTTATTGAAATTATATGTGGAAAATATGGATGTCGAACTGTATATATCTTTCGTATATGTATATTATGACTACCAAACAGCCACTATATTATTATGTCAAACCAAAAGAAAAAATCTAATGGGTTTGGATGTGCAAATATTCCAATATCACTAATCCTAATAATTTTAGGAGGTGGTTGGTGGTGGTTTAGTCAAAAAAGTAATCAAGAAGCGATCGCTAAGCTTTTACCTAAAAATCAAATAGTAGCTATTCCTATTTTAGATTCAAATTCTAAATCATCTAAATCAAACTCAAATAGACCTTTAATTAAGGCTCCCGTTGTACCAAAAGTTTCAAATTCTCCTAGTTATCCCCGAAAAACATTACCCTTAATTAAGGCTCCCATTGTACCAAAACTTTCCAATAGTTCTCGACCAAATTCTTCTCAAGCAAATTCTTCTCAATCAAATTCTTCTAAATCCAATTATTCTCAACAAAATAATCCTAATTTAACTTCTCATACAAATCAAAAAATAACTAATATTGCCAAAAATATACCTGAACCAACATTATTAACTCAAACTCCTTGGGAACAAAAAATAATTAGAGGGATCTATTTAAGTCGTTATCACATTACCAATAATACTAACGAATTAACTATTCGTAAAAGAGTTCGTTATTATCGTTCTCAAGGATTTAATACGATTATTCATGGGGTTTGGGGTAATGGTTGCACCATGTACAACAGTAAAGTCATGCAACAGAAAGTTGGCTTGAAAAGTTGTCCCAATAAATTTCAAGATAAATGGTTAGATTGGTTAATTGATGAAGCACATAAGCAGGGAATGCAAGTTCATGCTTATTTTGAGAAAGGAATTAAAATTGATCGAAACAGTCCAATTTTTCACTTGGCTCTTACTAGTAACTGGGTTGTTCCTGGTGTAGATAAAACCTATCCTAATGTCGATCATTACGTTCTCAACGTCGAAATCCCAGAAATCGCTAATTTCTTCAAAGAAATTTCAGTTGAGTTCGTGAAAAAATATCCCCAAATTGACGCAGTGCAATGGGACGATTATTTAGGATATCATGCGGAGTTACCCGGACAAATAGATCGTACTACCAAATTAACCAATTTTGTTCGAGAAATAATTGCTGCGACCAAACAAGCTAATCCGAAAGTTAGTTTCGATATTTGTCACCATAATCCTTATTGGGCTAAACGATATTTTGCTGCTGATTGGTCAAAGTGGAATATCGATAGAGCATTTATTCAAGTTTATAATGATGCGAATTTTCAAGAAGAATTAAAATATGTCAGAAATTCGGCAGGAATTGCAATTAGCGATCGACAATTTAATCGTTTGCCAGAATTAGTAAACAACCCAGCAGTGAAGAGTATTTTAGTATTTCCTGTCGCCAGTAAGCCCGAAGAAGCTGCTTCTAAATTAAAAAGTTTGACTCAAGCAAAAAATCACCAAGCGAATTTTCAGAGAATCTCCCAAAGGTTTTAATAATAAACAGAGTGGTATATTACTACATAAAAAGTTTAGGACATTGGTAAATTCTGAAAGGTAAGCTTTTATTCGTCATAGGTGCGGTTTGTTATGTCCTACTGATCCACTAATGACTTGCGCGTAGAGCTATAAGATCCTAAATCATTAGCAATACAGAAATTATCGCAGCATCCCCTAACCCAATACCTGTATGGGAAATCCCGTTCAAATTAGGTAATATGAACGGGATCTCAATTGAGAAACAAATCACAGAAGACGCTTCTATCGTCTGCAGAAAATTATAAATCAGGAGGTAAAATTACGTTGTCAATTATATGAATAACACCATTACTTCCCTTCACATCTGCTGTAGTCACATTAGCGTCATTTACCATTACACCTTTGGGCTCAACTTTTACACTAATGGGAGTACCATCAAGACTTTTCACCTCACCGGATTTTAAGTCTTTGGATAATACTTCTTGTGGTACGACATGATACCTGAGTATTTTCACCAAAACTTCTTTATTCTTTGGTTGTAATAGCTCTTTAACTGCATCTTGCGGTAACTTACCAAAAGCTTCGTCTGTAGGTGCAAAAACGGTAAATGGTCCTTCACCTTGCAAAGCTTCAGCTAATCCAGCAGCTTTTAACGCGTCTACAAGTGTATTGAAGGAGCCGTTAGCCTCAGCAATCTGTACTAGGTTTTTATCAGAAGTTTGTTCGGTTCCAGTAGAAGGTTTTGTTTCAACAGGTACTCGATCCGGCGCGGGAATAACCGGTGGAACGCTGGGAGGAATCTCCGGTGTTCCGGGTGTTGTTCGATCCCCACAAGCAGCACGATTATAAGGACACTCTTGCAGAATACTAGGATTGGGATTGAGAGAACCTGAAGTTTGAGCAATTAAGACAGATGAACGGGATCTAGTCTTATTTGCTAAAGAAGAATTTACTTTGTTTGGTGTATTCTGAGTCTGATTTTTGGAGGAGTGGTTGTGAGAAGTCTCTGGAATAATATTCAAGTTGGGACCGAAAACTTCTTTCGCCCCTACCTGTAGATTTACCAGAAGACTGACGCCCGTCACTCCTACTACACTAGCCAACTTGGTCAGCATTTTGCTGTTCTCAAATTTCATATATTTTGATTATTCGGCTGGAGATTCCACACATCACACAAAAACTTATATCATTTTTTATACATAAAATCTCGTTCTAGAGACTTTTTTGCCATATTTTTTGTTATAAAGTATGGACTAACTAACAACAATTTACTAAAACTTATAATAATTATTACTTTTGGTCTCTAGCTTTAATTCTCAGTGTAGTTTTCCATTTGAAAACTAGAGATGATTTTTGGTTATTTTTTTTGGCGAACAAGATTATTTTATAATGTTTGAGATTATTGTTATGGAGGTATTTATAAATACCTCTGAAAAAAACTTATAGATAAATATTTATCTTTGAGCACAACGTATGATTGATTAGTAAAATCATAAAATTTTGCTAGTAGAGATTTTTACTTATATGGCTTGCGATTTCTACAAAATTATCAGTTTAGTAATAATACTGGATAATCTAGTTGATTATTGCGATTTCGCCCATAAAGCATGAATTAATGCTATTTTTAGCCTATTAATTTTGATCTATGAAAGATGAGTTTATTTGTTCTGATGATTTTTTCGGAAAAATTTACAGATTTATGATATTCCTGTAGTAGAAAAAGTATGGATTTTATGTTAATCGTCAAATTATCTTAAGTAAAGCATTTTTAATTCTAAAGCATAAGTTTCTAATTATAAAACATAATAGTAAATTTATTATCAAATAAATTTACTTAAATGGACGTGTTCAGAACAAGGAGCAGAATTTTAATAATACCTAGAACGATATAAAAATGAAAACATTAGGTTCAGAATATTAACATACATACTACATATGTGTTACTTTTTTTGTATCCCTTAAGACAAATTGAGTTATAAACCTCTAAGTATTTTTTGATTAATTACAAAAGTATTAGTTGAAATCAATATTTAAATTATTTCATTCACCTTTATATTCATCTGTGGTTCTATCCATAAATAATTCGATTTCTTAAGTAATAAAATATTGTCTAAACAGTTATTAAGTGATGAATATCTGTTTTTACCCATAACAGCCATATTTGATGTATCAATGAATTTGGTTTTAGAAAAATTGTTGATGTTTTACAAGCAAGTAATTCGATTAACCTGCTTAGGAATCTATCTATAATATCGATGATCATAAAAAATTTAGTTTAGTCGTAGATAGTAAAAGTCTTGAGGTGTTTGATTCTTACGTGCAATACATTCATAAATCAGGAAAATATGCTGTAATTTGCCCAAAAGATAACTTACAGGAAAAATATTATTCAATAAATAGAAGTATTGAATTAAATTAATTTAAACGAATGTAAACTTATAAAATTGACGAGCAAAATAAACTAATTTTAAGTCATGCTAGAGCTGTATCAATTTGAACTTTCGCAGTACTCAGAAAAGGTACGTTTGATTTTAGACTTCAAAGGCCTAGAGTATCGTAAAATCGAGGTTGCACCCGGCATTGGTCAAGTTGACTTATTTAGAATGACAGGTCAACGCCAAGTACCTGTGTTAAAAGATGGTAGCAGATTTATTGTAGATTCTACAGAAATAGCTAAGTATTTAGATGCTCAATATCCTGAAAAGCCTTTAATCCCTGTAGAGCCAAAGCAACGGGGTTTATGTTTAATGATGGAAGAATGGGCAGATGAGTCTATTGGAATAAAAGGTAGAAAGGCACTATTTTCTGCCATCACTCAGGATAGGGACTTTCGCACGTCCTTACTACCAAGTTCAACCCCAGACATTCTCAAAACTTTAGTGGGTGAAGTCCCAAGTGATTTCTTGAATGTTTTGGGTGCCGGCGTGGGTTACAGTACTGATGCAGTAAATAGAGCCATGGCGGACTTAAAGCAAGACTTGGAAGCCCTGATTTTAATACTGTCCGATAGTCCCTATTTGTGTGGAGAAGAACCAACATTAGCTGACTTAGCTGTAGCTGGATTATCTATCCTGCTCAAATTCCCTGATGCTGCTTACTTGGAATTACCCAGCCAAGTTTTAGGCAAAGGTGTACCAGGAATTGCAGATAATCCTGCATATGCACCATTTTTCCAATGGCGCGATCGGCTTTACAATGATTATCGTAAGCCTATTATTGGTGCTTCTACTCCTACAAGTAGCGATCGACCAACTTCTATTCAAATTGAGTAGAGATTGGGGATTGGCAACTGGCGACTGGGTGTCAAATAATATGGACACAATTTCCATAACCATATTGCTAACGCCACGCTAGACCTAACCTAAAGGCTAACGCTAACACTGCCTTAGCAGTTCGAATCCACCGACCCATACCAATTGCCAATTCCCAATCAGTTGACCAGTTTGATGCCAAAAATCGCCTAATTCCACAATCTGCAATTAAAATTCACATATATCATTCATCATGTAAATTAGTCACATGAACTTGGGACTGCCGCTTGGCTCAGTTATACAAGGCTCTCTTACCGGAGGATTAGAAGTTCGCTTAAACCCCGACATATCTGTAGAAGATATGCGAGTGGGAAAATTCTTGGTTGTACAGGGTGTGCGATCACGCTTTTTCTGTATGTTGACAGACGTAGCTTTAGGCACAGCCAATCAAAGAATTACAGCAAACCCTCCTCGTTGGGAAGATACTTTCCTCAGAGATGTTCTCGCAGGGAGTGGAACTTATGGCACTATGACTCTTGCTCCAATGTTGATGTTTACTCCAGAAGAGAAGGAGTCTTTTAATGGTGTCAATGGCAAATCTGCCAATCCCTTTGTACCATCTGCAGGTTCTGGTTTAGCATCTTTTCAACCCCAAACCAGTACAACTATGGAATTGTTACCAGTCAAAACAATTCCTTCCCACTTCAGCCAAGTGTATGAAGCTTCTGAAGAAGATTTCCGCCGGGTATTTGGTTGGGAAGATGATATCCACCGTCGGAATTTTTCCATTGGTAAGCCCCTTGATATGGATGTGCCAATTTGTCTAGATTTAGACCGGTTTGTGGAACGCAGTAATGGTGTATTTGGCAAATCCGGTACCGGTAAATCATTCCTTACCCGTTTACTGTTAGCAGGTATAATCCGTAAGGGTGCTGGTGTGAATCTAATCTTTGATATGCACTCAGAGTACGGCTGGCAAGCTGTTTGTGAAGGGAAGCAATATAGTACTGTAAAAGGGTTAAAACAATTATTCCCAGGAAGAGTAGAAGTTTATACATTAGATCCAGAGTCTACCCGGCGTAGAGGCGTACGAGATGCACAGGAACTTTATTTAAGTTATGACCAAGTAGAAGTTGAAGATATTCGCCTATGTAGTCGCGACTTAGGGCTTTCCGACGCTAGTTTAGATAATGCCAACATCCTGTATGCCGAGTTTGGTAAATCTTGGATTTTGCAATTATTGAACATGACCAACGAAGAAATTAAGCTTTTCTGCGAAGAAAAACGCGGTCACCAAGGTTCAATTACGGCATTACAACGCAAATTGCTGCGGATGGATAACTTAAAATATATGCGCTCAGCTTGTCCCCATAACTATGTCAACCAGATCCTACGTTCTTTGGAAGCAGGGAAAAATGTAGTTGTTGAATTTGGATCCCAGTCAGATATGCTTTCCTACATGTTGGTGACCAACATGATTACCAGAAGAATTCACCAGCATTATGTCAGCAAAGCCGAGAAGTTTTTGCAAAGTGGAAATCCAACCGATAAACCTTATCAGTTAGTAATTACCATCGAAGAAGCACACCGCTTTTTGGATCCAGGGATTGTTCAAAGTACTATTTTTGGTACTATAGCCCGCGAAATGCGGAAGTACTTTGTGAGTTTGTTGGTAGTAGATCAACGTCCATCTGGGATTGATAATGAAGTCATGTCCCAAATTGGAACGCGCGTCACAGCTTTACTTAATGATGAAAAAGATATTGACGCAATTTTTACTGGTGTTTCTGGGGGTAGTAGTTTGCGTTCGGTGCTTGCAAAATTAGATTCCAAACAACAAGCATTAATTTTAGGTCATGCTGTTCCTATGCCAGTAGTGGTACGCACTCGCCCCTATGATGAAACATTTTACAAAGAAATTGGCGACCCTGCTTGGGAAGAAAAAACTGATGAGGAAGTATTTGCAGAAGCTGAACTTGCAAAAGCCGACCTGGGTTTTTAATTGGTAACTGGTAATTGGTATACGCCCGCACTGCTAATGCAGTGTTAGCGAAGCGTGACGCGTAAGTGTCATATGGTAATTGGTAATTGGTATTTATGTTACTTGTTACTCATCTTCTCATACCCCATAATCATACCTAGTACCTTTTTTAGGAGTTCTCAGCTTGACAAAATAATCCTCTCTGCTAATCTCTTTAAAAGCAATAATGCAATTCTTGTGTAACAGAAAGCTCGGCCATGATATTTCTTCACCTGCTTTCCAAAATTCCACATGGGAATATTTTTAAATTGCCAATATTGCTGCTTTGTTAGCAAAACATGATTTAGGAGCAATTTTATTGATTCAAACTCGGGTAACTGTTTTCATTTAAATTTCTTATTGAATTTTTACATCAAGTTTTCTAGTTGAAATCATTGCGTTTGGTATACTGCTTCTAATTTATACTCAAAAAGTTTATTTATCTTCTATATTGTTTGCTCTACTTTAAAATTAATCTTGAGTTAATAGCCTCGATTAAAAGCTGGAGTGAGAATAACTGATACAGTAATCTATTAACTACTAATTTGGCAGCTTTTATTCCAGTTTTTCCAATTTCGTGACATCCACCCATCACAAAACCCAAAACAGTTCGGTTATCCGGATAGTTCTAGGCAACAGAAAATTTATTTTTAACGTCACTATATATAAAGTAGGAGACAAAAATCCCAGGAAATTTTTTTGCTATTAAAACTGTTTTTGAGTATAATTGGAAGTTTAATCTATGCTACTTTACTAGCCAAAGATTTTGTCGTAATATTGAATATAAATAAGTAGAACTCATACTGACTTCGTATTTTTACTATCGCCGACAGCGATAAAGGGAAGTAGAAAGACGACAAGTTTATCTGACTTACCGTCATAGGTTTGCACTTAAATTAACGATGATGGGGAATGAATACTGAGGGGGACCATCTCGGCGATTTCTGCTTCAGCGTTTTGTATGAATACATTGTCTTAGATGTTGTGCCACAGAAGAATTTATATGAGTCCCAGGTTTCCCATTTATCACAATCAATAATACTCAACCTATTCAAAGTATTCATGGAGTAGAGGATAACGCACCAATGCCAACTACAAACACTCAACTAGAAAGCACAAACACCAAATTCACGGCTGATATGGTGCGAACCTATCTGCGCGAGATTGGTAGAGTACCATTGCTGAACCGCGAACAAGAAATTGTTTTTGGTAAGCAAGTACAACAAATGATGAAGTTGG
>NZ_JASJDK010000009.1 GCF_030065675.1 Mastigocoleus sp. MO_188.B34
AAAAATGAGTTATTTGTATAAAATACCCCCGCGCCGCAAGCCAAAACTAGTGGAAATACAGGGTAACTTTGGGTAAGGCTGGGCAGTTTTGTCTATATTTTATTGAACCCCATAAACTTATTAAAGTAATGGATAATCCCCCTGGTTCATTTTCATTAGATCCTTATAGGGATTATCGATTTTCTTCCACCAGGCTACAAGAGGTACTCGATAACCTTCATAAAGCAATATATTATCGTCGTCAAATGCATCGTCAGGAAGTTCTTGAAAGTCTAAAGTTGAAGCAGTGGGAAGAGTGGGCTTCAGGTGCATTACAATCTGCAGAGCGCAAAGACATACTTCTAGTCACACTTTTGAAGTTAGAAGATTTGTGTTCTTATGCACTAAGCAAAGGTAAAGATATATTAGTTTGTGGTGATTGATCAAAGTTCAAATATCCAACCACTATAACTTTGAGTCCAAGCTCCTACTCTTAGATGAATAAAAAATGTGAAGATATCAATTAAATATCTCCACAAAACATATATGATAATTAATCTAATTCAAATAATTTAATTCAAGCTAATTTAAATTAATAAGCACCGGTTTTCTGGAGTACGACTCTCAAGGTCTGCAGCAAGATCCGGAAGTCAAATAATATTGACCAGTTTTCAATATATTTCATATCTAACTTTATTACATCCTCAAAGTTGTCGATATTAGAACGTCCGGAAACCTGCCATAATCCAGTAATACCGGGGAGAACTTCTTGACGAATGAAATGCTTAGTTTGAAATTTCTCTACATCACGCATCGGTAAAGGTCGAGGACCAATTAAACTCATTTCCCCAAGCAGAACATTAAATAATTGTGGTAGCTCATCTAAGCTGTAACGACGTAAGAACTTACCGATATTCGTTACCCTTGGGTCATCTTTCATTTTGAAGAAGACACCATCTTTCATCTCATTTTTTGTTTCCAACTCAGCTATTACTTTTTCTGCATTGGGAACCATGGTACGGAATTTCCAAATTAAAAACTGTTTCCCATGTAAACCAAGGCGTTTTTGACGGAAAAATATTGGTCCGGGAGAATCTAATTTGATTAGTAATGCAATGAGTAAGTATATGGGTGTGAATAGGATAATTAAGAACAGGGAGAAACAAAAATCAAATAACCGTTTGATCCAGAAATCAAGACCAGCAAGAAGTGGTGCTACTATTGTTGGGAAAGGTAGTTCTCCGATTAAACTAAATCGAGATTGGGAGAAAGAAAGTTGATTTTCTGTTGGGAGAACATGTACGGTAATTCCCGTATTGTAGAAATACCAGTAAAGGAAAAAGCGATTTTTAATTGAATCCCAGGAAATTAATACTTCTTCTATATTGCGATCGCGTAGAAATTGAAAAGTATCCTCTCTATTACGCAAGTCAAGACAGCTGGAGTCAGCAAAACCTTCGACTTTATAGCAGTTATCTTTTTCAATGATCTCGATTAATTCGTCTTTTTGTTGAGCATCTGCAATGACAAAAATTGAATGACGAATAATACCTTTGTGACGTAGAAAATTGGTTGATAAATCAAATAATAATCTAAAAGTACAAATACCAGTGATAGACGTTAACCAATATAGTAAGTAGGTAGAAGGGGGTATATGATTTGTTGGTTCGTCAAGCAAATTAATAAAGAATAACAGTATGGATGATACGGAAACTGCTTTGATGATACCTGCATAATCGCGACGGTGTACTCCAGCTCGATATACACCAGTAGTTGCAAGAATCGTAAATTGAACTCCTAAACTTACTAACAGAAATGATAAATTATTTGTCCAGTTCGACTGTGAGGAAAAAGGATAATTTACACCGAAATACCAAGCTGCACTGAGAGATAAGATGTCAATAAAAATTAGTATGGCTATACGTAACAACCGGATAAACAATCCTCGCTGTATGGTTGCACTTTTAGCCGAACGCAAGTCTGGTTTAAAATTATTTATTACTCGACTGCTGTTAAGCATGATACAAGCTCTCCTAATTTGTTAATATAAAACAAATCTGTATGAAATTTTGCGATTCAACTGCAGTATTTGAGTTTTTTCAATGAGAAAAACCCATAATTTCTTGGACAAATAATTTACCAATAAACCAAGGTTGAACTAAGTAACGTTTCCATAATCTTTTAGGCTCGCTCAATAAACGGTAAGACCACTCCAAACCGATTTTTCCCATCCATCTCGGTGGAGTTGGAACTGCACCTGCAACATAATCTATACAAGCACCGCTCGGTAAGATAATATTGGTATTTAATTGTTCTAAATTATCTAGTATCCAATGTTCTTGACGTGGCATACTCATTCCTACCATTAAAACATGAGGTTGGAAAGCATTAATTGCTGCGATAGTCTGTTGGTTTTCTGGACTATCTTTACGTACGTCAATATAACCATGAGCGCAGGTAATTTCTAGACCGGGGTATTTTTGGCGGAGGATATCTGCTCCTTTTTGTGCAACTCCTGGTTTAGAGCCTAAATAAAATATTCGCCAACCTTTATTTGCAGATTCTTCCATTAAATCCCATACCCAGTCAGCATAGGTTACCCTATGTTTCCGCTCGAGGGAATGACCCAATATCTTACCAATAAATACCAGAGGCATACCATCTATATGGGTATAATCAGCCTGAGCGTAAAATTCACGCATCTTTTGGTCGTGGTGGTAAATATAGAGGCTATGCAAATTATGATTGGCGATTATCCATTTTTGTTGCTTTTGAATGGACTCTGCAATTAA
The DNA here is from genome assembly GCF_030065675.1 of Mastigocoleus sp. MO_188.B34. GTDB lineage: Bacteria > Cyanobacteriota > Cyanobacteriia > Cyanobacteriales > Nostocaceae > Mastigocoleus. Next base: position 2,772 of record NZ_JASJDK010000009.1, read on the forward strand.
TCCATTCAGTTGAGGGATGTCTAATGCATCCATTGCAACGCCAAGAAATTTTGAAGGTGAACGCTTCATATAAAGTCTCAGGATATAAGATTTAAGATTTAAGTATTAGCTTTGACAATCGATTAGTAAAAATTTATCTAGATAGACTTAAACTTAGTTAATGGCGAGGGTTTTTCGAGAATTTTCTCCATCCTTTCAACTAGAATCTCAATTCTAGAAGTCCAGCTATGATGATTTATGATTTCTGTCCGAGCTAAATATCCCATTTGTGGAAGCTTTTCTCGTTGCTGAAAAGCTAACAATAATTTACTTTTTAAATCAGCCTTGTCTTCGGGTTGAAACAAAAAGCCTATTTGACCATCCTCAATTAAACGTTTTGCATCTTCAAAAGCGGATGCAATAACTGGTTTAGCCATTGACATATACTCATAGAGTTTCATTGGAGAAAGATACATCTGACCCATTTGTAGTTGGACTTGTCCTGAATAACCAATATCAAACCCAGAAATATATTGGGGTACTTCTTCTCGAGAAACTCGACCAATAAAAGCTACATTTTCTGAAATACCCAGGTCTTGAGCTTGTTTTTCCCAAGTAGACTTCATTGCACCATCACCTACTACAACCAGTGATATATCTATACCTGTATTCCGTAATTCAGCAATAACTTCTAGTAGTAAATTTAATCCAGACCAAGCATATAAACTACCAACAAAACCGATAGTAAAACCTGAAAATATACGATAAGGTTTATATAATTTGGGATTAAGAAAATCAGTATCTACTCCATTATTTACTAAAACAATTTTTTCAGTTGCAATTCCGTAATCATGTACTAAAATTTCTTTCAGAGTTTCGCTTACACATGCTAAAACATCACATTGTTTATAGGCTTGAATTTCCATCCATTTAGCAATACCATCTAGTACTAATGCCTTTCGTTCTGCTTTCGCTTCATAAAAAAGTAAAGCTTCTACTTGTAAAATCCAAGGTATTCCTTGACGTTTAAATATCCAACCCAAACACTGTAAAGTGGCAGCATATTCATATACAAAATCAACTTTATTTCTTAATTCTCGCCAACTTTTCCAAGAATTAATAATACTGAGTCCCAAACGAACTAAATCTACAGCTAAAGTGCGAAAAAATCCCTTACTGATGACTTCACCAGAGCCTTTTGCAGACCAATTTTGTGGTACCCGATCGCCAACAATAAATTTTTCAACTTTCCAATTAAGTGTTTCAAAACCCTTAATAATTCCCAAAACACGGGAGCGAGGTCCTGACATCTCAGCATCAGGATGTGTGGAAATTCGAGGTGCTGCAGCTAAAAAACCAATTCTTGGCGACATTTTTACTCCTTATCTACTAATTGGTAATTGCTAATTGGTAATTGCTAATTGATGTTTGATAATACAGCGTTAATCATATTCTTTTGTTCTTGGTAATTTTTCAAATTGTAAAATCAACTAATTAGATGTAATTGTTTACCTTTTTATTACCCATTACCTATTACCCATTACCTATTACCCATTACCCATTACCTATTACCCATTACCTATTACCTATTACCCATTACCCATTACCCCATTACCCATTACTCATTACTCTCTACAAATGTAGGAGATACAGCCAAATTTTTATAACCAATTACAGCGCGTAAATAAGGAAGAATCCAATAAATAAACCAGAATAAGCCAGAGTGACGACGACAAAATACTGTCCAAGGTTTGATTGGAAAAGCTTTAATATGAGTTGCTTTTTTTAAACGTTCTAATACACTTAATTTTGTATCTACCCAACTGTTACGAATTGAGTTTTTACTACAGCTACCAATGTAACCAGGTGCTACCCATATGGAACAACCATTTTTTCGCGATCGCAAACCGTAATCAATATCTCCCATACTATGAATAAAAGCTGAATCAATATTTCCAACTTTTTCCACCACAGTACGAGGAATTAGTACACAGTTCCCAAAAAAGGTATCGCACTGTTGAATAACTTCCGTATAACCTAAAAAGTTATATTTATTTGAGTACCATTTCTGGGATTTAACCGAACCACCATAGGATGCTTTTGCTGTGGATATATCTCTGGTAGTACCAACCACTATAGAGTCTTTATGGTTTTGTTCTACTAGTTGTTGATATACACCGAACAAGCGCTCAATAGCATCTACTTCTAAGATTGTGTCATCATTCAACCAAAGATAATAGTCATAATCTTTTTGGATTGCTCGTGCAAATGCAAGTCTCATTCCTCCAACCCAAAATAGATTCCCATCACCTTGAAGAATATTGACTTCGGGATATTCTGAATTTACTGCATCTGCGGTACCATCTGAACTACCATCATCTGTTAAGTAAACGTCAAAATCTGAATAATTTGTTTGCTGATATAATGCATGCAAACATGAGAGAGTTGTACTCCGCCTATTGAAACAGGTCATTATGACCGCTAGTTGTGCTTTTCTCATAGGTTTTCTGATATGAAGTAAAGTAGGACTATTTATATATTTCAATTTCTAAATATCTCAGTTTCTAAATATTTCAGTTTCTAAATATTTCAGAAATTATCTGAGAGTCTGTCTGATTTTTAGAGAGAAAATCTGGCGCTAAAATCTTCGGGAGTCAATTTATGTAATTCTTCTTGTTTCACATAACGAGATTGAATCCCTTGAGGTGGAGAAAAGTATTTTTCCATCAAAGTTTTTGGATCGTGGAGATCGCCACTTTCTTGTTCAATTAGTTGAGCAATATAGGTACAATAATGTAGTCTCAAATCGTTAATTTTTTTGAGCATTTGCGCGCGAATTTTTTCTGGTTCTGGTGATAATTCCATCCAAGTCTCCACCGCTCTTCTTACAGCTTCGGCTTCTGGAGGTACAATAATTGAATTTTCAGGAGTGAAGAATTCATCTCTTCCACCTTTACTGGGAGTACTAACTACAGGAATTCCGCAAAGCAAATATTCGCTAGAAGCTAAATTAGCTCCTTCTAATGCAGACAGAATCAAACCGACATAAGCTTGGTTATATTTTTTTGCTAACTCAGGACGTGGAATAAACTTTGTATTGAAGTCAGCATGTTTTAATTCTGGACAGTAAGCATGTAGATCACCTCCATAAGATACAACCATCAACTTTTCAATATTTCTTGCTAACCAAAGGCGCTTTGATGAATTAAGCTGTGCAGTATAAATTGCATCATATACTTTAGGCTGTTCAATAATTTTATACAAATGCTCGTTAATATAAAAATTTTGATTGAAGTGCGCTCCACGAACTCGAAAGTGTTTGCGCATTTGTTCTTCATCTGCTGCATTAACCATTAAATGATGGGTTCTACCTTCAATGCTATGCAAAATCGATTTGATTTTACGTAAAAACATTTGCTTAGGAGCAGCACACCAATAAGGAGTATGCTCTAAAACATGCTTGGGACAAAACCATTTAGGTAGAGGCTTGTATGTAAATTTTTTATCCTGATAAACAACTCCACCAAAGAAAGGATAACTTCCAAGAAAGGAAATAATTAAAGGTTTAGTACTAAAAATATAGTAACCGTGAAATAACATATAGAGATTTTCCTTCTATTAACTAATGATTGATGAAAATATAGATTCTATGACTTTTCAACTAAAGTTTTTGCTCTATATGACTAAACCAAATACATTTGTATGAGGCTAAGCACAAATAAAAAATATAACTTGTAGCTTTCCCCGTTTAACAATTTACTCAGCTTATTGTGTAATTTTTGATTTCTATAAATTGGTATTGCTTACTTTAGAGGTTTGCAACTTTTTCAATCCAATTACTCACACTTATATTTAAGTTAAACACTCTCAATTTTTGTTCTATTTTCCGGACAGTTAACATATGTCTGTGTAGTACAGAGGTACGTGCCATCTGATAGGAATTTACTTTTTCACATAACCACTTATATTTATCTGAATTGAGATTGAAACCCTTCAATCTTTTAATCTGTTTGTTCCAATCGCGATAATAAAATAAGTTAAAATAGTGTATTGAAGTTAAATCATCCCACTTTTTCAAGCGCCATTGTTTAGACAAGCGATTATGTAAGGGTAATGGGTAACTATAACGATCAGAAAAATGAGATACTTTCTCTTCTAAGGCGCATAAAGTGATAGATAAAACTGATTGTTCGACAAAATAAATACCCTGGGGAGGAGTAATATCTAAATGCATTACTTTCTCAAAGTTTTCTTTCCAGGATTTAAATATACCTGCATTCTTTCTAACAGCAACTAAACCTGAGTTCCAATAAGCTCTGATTTTTTTATTTCCTATTGGGGTACTGACAAATACTTCCTGTTTCACCCCTAAGACTTCATAAAGTTTTTTCCAGTACCATTCATGGGGGTCTTCACTACCTGTAGAACCGATACCTTGACCGTATTCAGGGCGCATCCGCACGTTACAATCTACTGGTAATAAAAATTCTGTGGGTTCTGCAAAAAAGCATTTATCACTATCAAGAAAAACGAGAATTTCTGCATCTATATTCTCTTCTGCATAAGCACAAGTCAAAGGCTTATTTGCTAAATAATATTCATGAAATTCTTGATTGATTGGTATTTGCTGATGGATAACCCCTAATTCTGTAAATGCTTTTTGGGTTTCTATCGCGATCGGTTTTCCACTTCTGGGATGAAAACTATATATGGGAGTATCTTTTAAATTACCGCAAAATTTGCGAATACTCTCTGCAAGCATTAATGATTGGGCTTCTAAACGACCCGGTTCTGTGCAGATGATAAAAGCTAATGGAACTGTTGACATATTTACTTTACTCCTAATTAATTTTGATGTAAATTGCATCTAAACGATTTAATTAAAACTTTAAAAATTACTCTGTTTTTACATTCATAAACTTTAAATAAATAGAAAGTATTAACGTATGGTTTTTTTGTTTATTTTGTTTTTTCACTACGAACTAAGCTGAGGTTTATCTCCTCCATTAACTAGCTCTTTAAATAAACTCGAATAACGCCTTGCTTGTAGTTCTAAATTAAACTCTTGTTTTGCTCGTTCGCGAGCATATAAAGATAATTTTTCATATCTTTGAGGATTTTCTAAAACCCAAATAATTCCCCTAACTAAATCATCAATATCATAGGGTTTAGCTAAATAACCACATTCCTGATGCTGCACAATATCTTTTAAACCAGTCGCATTAAATGCAATAACTGGAGTTCCACAAGCTAGTGACTCAGAAGCAGTCTGTCCAAAAGACTCTTGCAAAGATGGAACCAGCATGACATCCGCAGCAGGATAAATACTAGCTAAAGAGGTATCATCATAAAAATGTCCTAAATAGTGAGTTTTAAATCCTAAATCAGGTGGGTTTTCTGGCTCAGATGCACCAAAAATGACTAATTCTGTATTATCTTTCCATTCAGTTCGACTCAATTTTTGCAGTGCTGGTTGTAATAGATGAAAGCCTTTATTGCGATCGCTAGTTGCTTGTAAAGCTCCAAACAAAATTAATTTCTTATCTTGAGGTAACCTAAATATTTCCCTTACTAATTTTTGATTTAGAGGTCGATATTTGTGAGTATTCAATCCATGGGGAATTACTTCGACTCTTGAATTTTTGAATAGTGAGCTAGATTTGGCGCATTCACCGATCCAATTACTCGGAGCAATCAAAGTTAGGTTTGTTGAGTTAAATTTACTCCAAGCTCTAGCTTTACGCTTATACACCCAACGAGATAAATCCCAATCACTACTACTATTAAGTTGAGGACAAGAACCACAAGATTGGGTATAGCGTTGACAATCTCGAGCAACGTGACATCCTCCAGTAAAAACCCACATATCATGGAGGGTCCATACTAAAGGTTGTTTTAGTTTTGCAATGGATTCAATTTGCATAAAAGCCCCACTAATCCAATGCAAATTGATAATATCCGGATTGATTTTATTTACCTGTGGTACGACCCGATCTGGTAACCATTGACTAAAAAATGTACTATTGCTTCTCTGGGGATAAAGTTTTAGGGGTAGAGTCTCAAATGTGAGTTTTGTTTTAGCTACACCTTGAAAAAGCCTAATTTTTGGTGCAATAACTGTTTGATCGCTACTTGATTTTTCTTGCACCAACATTTGTGAGTTGAGTCCAGCATCTCGTAGACCTTTATGTAAGCGGTATGCTGCACGAGCCGCACCACCATTGGTATCATGGGTACTCAAATGTAAAACTTTCATTGAACAGTTATCATTTATCGGTTATCAGTTAATTCGCAATACTTACAGTACGCTTACGCTAGACCGCGCACGCTTTGCTAACAGTTTATGGCTAACGCCACGCCCTTACGGGCTACAGTTATCAGTGAACAGGGGATATGTATTATTCACTTGCAAATATATTTTTTAGTAAGAAATTATCTATTTTAGGTTGGTGTAATATCTAGACTAGATGACACTCTATTTTTTAATCTGTGATACTCCATAGTTAAAGATAGAGATGTTGTTAAATACATCAACCAATTCCAACTAGGAACCAACAATCTAGCCTCAGAAATATTCAAGATAATAATAATTACCAACATTTGCATTGGCCAATAATCTTCCGGTTTTTTGGCTACAAATACAACCCGATTGAGTGCCATAATAAAAAACCGAACAAAACCAGTAGCAAAAATTAAGAAACCACCAATTCCTAAATCAAGTATTATCTCTAAAAATCCATTATGAGAATTACTCGCCCATTCATGGGTCAATCGAATATTAGAAGCAGATGGACTATTCCAAAAACCAGCATATCCGTAGCCATACCAAGGTCTTTCGAGAATTTTATTTAATACAGGTTCCCATAAGTCAGTGCGTCCGCTAAAAGTAAGATCCTTACCTGATGCACCAACTATATTTTCTGCATTACCTAGAATCAAAATGGAAGCGCTAATTAATAATATTAAAACAAAACTAATCGTAATTATTTGTAATTTATAGTTATTATTTTTGCTAAGTTTATATAAAGGTAAAAGAAATATCATTGTTACAACAATCATTAAAGAAGTTGTAGATCGTGAAAGAATAATTAGACAAATAGACAATCCAACAATTGCTAATCTTAGCCAGCGATATTGAGATTCGCTGAGAGCTAAATGCAAAGAAATTCCCGCACACCAAGCCATCATATATCCTAGTTCATTTTTGTGACCAAAAATTCCACTCCACATCCCGGCTAATTCTGGTGTGACATGAATCCCTCCAAAACTTGGAATTAAAGGGAATATTATCGATAAAACTGCTGTTATCCCCAATGCAAAAGCGCTGAATCTCATTTGTTCTTGGAGGGTATAACGCATTGCTAAATAAATAGCCAGCAAATATATTCGAATTAGACCTCGAACATAAGTTAAACTCGACGCCATATCTGCTGACCACAAAACAGAAAATAAAATTACTATTAACAGGAAAAATTGAAATATATTTTTACTACCAACATATGCAAAACCCTTCCAGTAATAGATAATTAAAATCAATAAGATTAAATATGAAATCATATTTAATAATTGATCTACAAATGCACCTCCAAGAGGAGATGGTGAAATTTCTATTGCAGGTTTGATCGCGAGAGCACCAACAGAAATTAGTATTAGTAGGAGTGTGGCTGGTTTTTCTAGTTGCTGAAATTTCACTTATTCACCTATCATCAATTAACTTGGATAAATGATTCTCAACAGTTAATTATTTTTTTATCCTGAAGTATTTTCTTCAACTTTTGTTTGAACATATCTAATCTAGTCACACCATATACTGTCTTTTGGATAAACTTATCAGCGGGTAAATTCCGGATAATAAAAGGTGGATGTCTTAAAGGAAATTCTATTGCTTCTGTGGGAAGATTAATAAATGAAACTTCCTGGTTAAAATTAAAATTAGTTGCATCTGTACCAAGACCAACATTTTGAACTAAATTTACATTGGGAATAATATTTAATCCACCTTGCATCCAACAAGCAAATGTCCATTGATAATCCCAAGTTATACCCGTAGGATTTTCATAAATTGAATCAAAAATACTTTCCCAATAGCTAACTGCTTGGGAATCGTTTAAAATACTATCTAAAACATTAGATTTTTTGACTTCTTGCCATAATTTAATATGTAGGTCGTAATTATTCCAAGCACGTCTCCAACTAGCCCATCCCCAACAATGACTGTAGGATGAAAAGTAATAACTATAATCGGTGCGTTTGTGTCCTAGTTGAGCATTTTGAGCCGCGATAGAAGTAATTCTAGAGTCATATCGATATTTTTCTAGTAATTCTTCACAAAACTGGAAAAATGTAATGTGAGGAATACAATCATCTTCTAAAATGATTGTTTCTTCTACATTATTGAATACCCAATCTAAACCACTGGAAACTCTGCGAGCGCAACCTAAATTAACTTCAGAGTAGTTCTTTACTACCTCACAATCCCAATCTACTTGGTCAATAATTGCTCTGGTCGCAGCACATTTTTCTGCTTCTCCTTCGCGATCGCTACGTGGACCATCAGCAATTACAAATAGTTTTTTAGGTTGAATTTGACGAATTCTTTCAAAAACTTTAGCGGTGGTATGGGGACGCTTAAAAATAATAAAGGTAAGTGGTGTTTCTAATTGTTTAGCCATAATTATTTTTCTCTATTTTGCGAAATATATTTCTCTTATATAATGTCGGTTAGTTTGAGTTTTCTTGATTTTAATCTTATTGGTTATTATGTATCCATAAACTTAAGCACAAATATAAATATAAAGATAAATGTAAAGATAAATGTAAATATAAATAATATTGTTCAAAGCCTAAAATATAAGAGATTATTATCAATTTTCATTTGATAATTAATTAGGCGAAAAAGGTAAAAAAGACTGAATTTGAATTTTGAATAATTTGTGCGTTCTTCGATCCACTGCATTACTGAAGAAAGCAGCTACAGCTTGAGATGCAATAGTCGCGATCGCCGCTCCGACTCCCCCATATCCAGGAATTAGTAAAAAATTCAGGATGACATTAAGAATTGCTCCAAATAAGGTTTTACCAAGGGAAACATGGTTTAATTTTTCTGCAACAAACCAAGGTGATGTTGCAACACCCATAAATACAAATAGAGAAGCCCAAATGTGAACTGCTAATATTGGTCCAGCATTTATATATCCACTCCCAAACATAATCCCAACGACATATTTAGAGAGAAATGTCATGGGAATAGAAATTATTAGAGAGATATATGTCAATAAGCGTAATAATTGTCCAATCCGCTTATAGTAATGATATTCAGATTTCTCTTTCGCTGCATATATACTAGGAGCCACAGAGGATACTATTGTGGTGGGAATAAAATACCACAGTTCAGAAATACGCACAGCAGCAGAATAAATCCCAACTTCAGCATCACCCTTCATTTGACCCAACATAATCTGGTCAATTTTCATAAAGATCAGAATCGCAAACCCGGAAAATATCAGAGGAAAACTCTCTCGGAGCAAACTTTTTGCTGTGGATAAATTCCACCTCCAATTCCATAATCTGGAGAATCCTCTGATGTGATAGATAAACATTAAAGCGATCGCACCGATAACAATCTCTCCGAGGGTTACCCAAGCAAACGCTATTAATGATGCTTTGCTTAAAATGAGTATCACCTTGATCAAAATACTCAGTAGATAAGCAATATTTTTCGCAATTACACTATATTTTGATTGAACTTGTGATTGAAACCATAAGTCAATCGTATCAGCAGATCGGAAAATTCCAGTTATGGCTAATATTGTCACTAGCCATATTGTCAGTATTTTATTGCTTTCCAGGAAGAAGATAGTCCCCACCACTAATAAAACAGAAACAATTCCACCGATTAGCTTTAAACCAAAAGTGGTTCCTAAAATTTCTTCCTTATTGGATGATTCTCGCACCAGATGACGTATGACAACATCATCCAAACCCAAGGTGAAAATTGGTGTGAATAAACTAACAAAAGCTAACCCATAATTTAAAAGACCATATTGTTTGGTTCCTAAATAACGCGCTACCCACACTCCAACAAACAAACCCGCACCCATGCGCAGTATGCGATCGGCAAATAACCATCCTGTATTACTGAGAATTGCGCGGAATTTAGAATGGGATTTAAGTTGGGATAGATTGGGAACTTTCACTATTCTAAGCATTAATAAATTAAGGTGATTGCTGATTTTTATATTATTTTGTGAGAATTATTTTAAATATTGAGACTTTAATTTTCCAGTTTTTAATACCTCAAAAAAATATATAAATAATAAAATAATGCCTTTAATTTTCCAATAAATATTTTTTTCTAATAAAAATATGATTTTCAAATATAAACTAAAGTCTTTAACTTTAGGATAAGGTATTGTTTTCAATTCATTGAGGCACGAATACGCTAAAAATAGTGGTAATGTTAAACTATTTTTGTGCATTAAATAGTTAAAAATTGCCGAGCGTTTTAATAATCTTTTATATTCAAAACTAATATTTATACCTGAAGATTTATTATGAAAATTATTACTCTTATGGATCCTATACATTACCAGTGGTTCAGATGTATAAAACTTCTTAGCCCCTACCACAGAAGCACCCCACACAAGACAATCATCAGCCCTAACGCGCCAGTCATCTGTATATGGAATAGGTAAAATTTTATTGGCGATTTCTCTACGCATTGATAATGTTGAAGTAATCGAACCGATCCATTCTCCCGAACATAGAGTTTTAAGTACTGAATAACCTAAATCTCGATCCAATTCATCCTCTAAAAATATCCCTTCTTCCACTCCAAATTTCTGATAAGCACAAAATAGAAAATCACACTCCCCATTGCGTTGATAAAAATTTAAAGCATGTTCTAAATATTTAGGGTAATATATATCATCTGCATCAAGAAAAAATATTAAATCTCCAGTAGCAGAAATAAAACCTTCATTAAATGAAGATAATTGTCCCTGGTTTTTATCTTTTAAAATATATTTAATATTATCTTCTTGAGCAAATTTAGTAATTACTTCTGCAGAATTATCTGTAGATGCATCATCAACAATAATAATTTCGTCAAATTTAATGGTTTGGTTTAAAGCACTATTAATAGCCTCTGGCAGAAAATATGCATAATTATAGTTATTAATTAAACAAGTTGTTTTCATCTTTTTTTTGTTGTGAATTAATATCTTCGTTTTTGTGAATAACTTTGAATATAGTTTGTTTTATTACTGAGGCTTCATTTAATGTTGTAGCTGAATCAATAGCTTCTTTGGTGTAATACAAATTGCTATTTGGTTCGTTCTTCAAATTAACCCCGTTGATAACTATCCCTAAAACTTTTTGGTTAGACTGAGTTAAATAGTCCTTAGCTGCTTTTGCACTATCTAAATCAACCACACCAGGACGTACAACTAGCAAGATACCATCTGTTAAATCGCTCAATATTGCTGCATCTGCAGTTCCTACCACTGCTGGAGTATCAAAAATAACGAAATCATATTTTTGAGTAAAATTGCTCAATAACGTCGCCATTCTTTCAGAATCAAGTAATGCAATAGGATTAGGAGGTAAGACTCCAGAAGAAAGCACATCTAAGTTGGGTATTACCTCTGTGACTGCAGCATTAAGATCGACGCGATCGACGATAACGTTACTTAGACCAATCGCATTAGTCAATCCCCAGGTATGATGCTGAATCGGATGACGCATATCTGCATCTACGAGTAGTACGCGGCGTCCCAAACTAGATATTGTTACTGCTAAATTTGCTGCAACTTCCGATTTTCCTTCTTTGCTCACAGAACTTGTAACGACAATACTTTTTAGTTGACTGTCAGAACACAAAAACTTTAAGTTCGCTTGCAATATTTGATAAGCATTTCCAACGGGAAATTGGGGAATATCTTTACCAATAATTCGGGGTACAGACCTATTAACTCCAGCGATCAAAGAGTTATGTTTATGATTTTTACCCGATGCAGGAATAACTCCAAGGAGAGTATATTTAAATACTTCTTTTGCTTCTTTAACAGTCTTAACCGAGCGATCTATAAGATCCAAACCAAATGCAGCAATTAGACCTAGGAATATACCCGCAGTAGTTCCACCAATAATAAATAGGACTTTTCTTGGTCCTTGGGGTGCATCGGGTATTAAAGCACGGGAAATTATCCTTGCGTTGGGAATTTTTTGATTTTCTGCAACTTTAATTTCTTGCTCTTTGGTTAGGAGGGTTTCGTATGTTGATTGTGCTGCTTTTAGTTCTCTTTCTAGTTGACGCTGCTTTTGCTCCAACTGTGGTAAGTAATTAGCTCTTCGCTTATAGCTATATAATTTATTCCTGAGTTTAATAATTTGTTGCTCGAAACCAACACGTTCCGCTTCCACGCGGGTAATTTCAGCAATTAAACCCTGTCGTATTTCTCCAATTTGTAAATCTCCTGCTTGAAATTGTCCGTCAGTACCCGCAACTTCAGCGGTTCTTTGTTGGAGAAGATTGTTGAGAGCTTCTAATCTTTTTTCCTGTGCTACAACACTGGGATGTCCTGCTTTAAAACGAGTTTGCTCTAGTGCTAACTGACTCTCTGCTTCTTGAATTTGAGCAAGTATTTTTTGTACTCCTGCTGTCTGACTCAAATCTGCAGATATAACTGCTTGTTGTGGTTCAACTTTTGCTCGATCACTTAAAATAGCCAAACGTGCGGTAACATGAGCTAGTTGAGCTTGAACTTGAGATATTCGTTCTTCTAACTTAGTAATTGTTTCTACTGCTGCTTGAGCTTGTTCCCGTATAGCAATAATTCGATTTGTTTCTTTAAAACGTCTTAGATTTAGTTCTGCTTTTTTAACCGATGATTCTGCTTTCGGTAGTTGTTCGGAAAGAAATTCACCTGCTGTTTTGGCTTCAGCTTGATTTGCTGCAATGTTTTGTTTGATATATTTATCAATAACTGTATTGACTACTTTGGCTGCTTTTTCAGGATCTGGATTGCTATAGGAAATTAATAAAATGTCACTACCTTTAATTCCTTCTACATTCAATCCTGCAGCTAAAGCATGAATTGGTACAAGTTTTCCTTCCTTATCCCTGAAATCGAGCGCACGAATAGCTTCTTGAAGTACGGGATTTGATGTTACTATCCTAGCTTGGGTATCCAAAGGATTATGGTTTTGAGTTAAAACTTCCAAGCGTCCTAACTCTTCTGATAATCCTGTCAAGGAAGAGGTTCGATTACTTTTAATCATTACGCTTCCCTCCGCTCTATAGCTAGGTTTGAGGGAGAACGCATACAATGAAGCTCCAGTTACCGTCAGCGCGATAGCGCCCAAAGCAGGTAACCAACGACGTTTGATAACTTGTAAATATTTTTGAATATCTATTTCTTCAATATTACTTATAGTTTCCATATTCGTAGTTATAAGAATATATAACGTTGAGAATTTATATAATTGACAGCATAGATTCAGCAAATTTAGATAGACAACACGATTAAAACATGTCTATTTAAATTAGAATCTATGATTAAGAGACTATAAATAGTTCAGATAAGATTAGAATTTAGTAAAGCAAATGTACTAAAAGTAATCTATCTGAATCTAAAATAATTAATTTAAAAGCTTTAATACATTAGTTTAGATGCTCAAATTAACTGACGAATATTTAAATTAAAGTTCCCGGAATTGGATGTAAATATTGAAGATATAGATGCTGTGATTAATTAATATTAAACAATTCCGAGCTTAACAGATTAATGTATGAATTAAATATACATAAAACTGTAATTAAATCGCTAGAGATTTTTGGCTCAGAATTTAAAAAACAAGCCATCACCAGAAAAAAAGTAAGTATTATTGGCTAATTAATAAATCAAATATAAGCAATTGATACATAATCTCCTAATTAATTTACAGCTTATAAGCCAGATTATAAGCTTAATTCATACTTCATGTGATTAGTAAAATAAAATATAGTGTCAAGTAAACAGGGCAACAAATTATATGATTTTTCTAGAAAATAAAATTATGGATATACCAATAAATGTAATTCTAGAAAGAAATTTAGGTATCAAATAACTAAAATCAAAATACTTCTGAATGACACCTCAATTACTTAGTTCCTAAAATTAGGATGATAGGGAACAGCATATAACAGTCAAAAGTGTAAATCAACTTAAACAAGACACTTTACACGAAATTCATTTATGTTTACAACTAGCTTTATGTTGTCACAAATAATACAATCATATGATGACAAAATATTTTCTAAACTTCTTAATAAACTTCAGACTGTTGAGATAATTTTCCCTATATTCTTAATTTATTTAACCTATAAAAATTTGTCGAGCACGGACTAAGTAACGAACGTGAAATTCAAGTATGGCAAAATCGATTAAATTCATTACAAAAAGTTATTGCTGATGGTTGTCATCTTAATCGTAATATTCGACAAATTATTGAACAACAATTTAAAGAGGTAAGTTTAGAGGAATTTTACGCTGATAATACGCCTAAGCTTTTAGGTTATTTGTACAAAGGAATTGCGACTAAAACAAGTTGAAATAGTATCTAGTAATGCTTTGCAGAAGTCAAAAGTTAAAATTTAAAAATTAAATGAATAGCTGCGCTTACATTTTAATTAATTAGTGTGAAATTATAATTAGTCAGATGCGGAATAAGAGTTCAAATAAAGTTAAGGGTAAAAATACCAAAAAACGACATAGGTTTTTCCTCAACCCTTACTCAGATTGTGGATTCACCAAATGTCCTAAATGTGAGACAAAAACTAAAGTTCGTAAATTCCCCTTGGTTATTCACGTCGAACCACAACAGCTATTTTTGTTAAATAAAAAGTGTAAGTATTGTCCGAGTTGCGATCTAATAATTGTCAAAAAGCAAGAACTTGAATCATTAATGACCACTGGAATGATTCAATCGAATCCTGAAGTAATCGGTAATGACTATTTAGTAATGGGAACAGTTGATAGAAAAGATTGGATAGAAGGTACTAAAAATTCACTTCCTCCTTCAGAGATAATAAAGTGTATGTATCTTTTCAGAGATATATGGGATTTTGAAGTGATTCCAGCGGGGTGGTATCCTGCTGAAGATAAATAACGTCTAACGACAAATCATTGACGAAACCTTGCAAACAATAAATCAACTTCTTTTATCCGTAGCGCGATCGCCATGAGAATAAAAACAATGGAGATACAGCAGGTGTGTTAATTGCGTGTAAAATCCCAGCTATAGATTGTGCAACCCCCCCAGGAGTTAATTGATTTAATCTCTATCTTCAGGAATAAAGTGATTGCTGATATAAATACTATTATTAGCGATACAGAGTGAATAAGTTGATATTATGAAAGATGGTAAATTTAACAATTGGTTGGGAGAATAGTTATTTTAAAATAAAAATCATTTAAAATAAAAATCATTTAAGAGGATGTTTAAAAAGTAATATTCTTTACTAATATATTTTGGAAATTCCTAAATATAACTTGGAAAGGGGTACTTATACTGCCTTTTGAAGGGGTGTCTGGGGAACTCAATCATAGCTAATTGTAATAAATAATACTTTACGGATGTCCTCTAAGGAAATGTTTGAAAAATAGTTTGAAAAATCAAAAAGCTACAGTAAATTTCACGGAAAAGTAAATATCATTCCCATATTCGGGAAACTCCAAATTAGATACCTTATCAGGCAATACATTTAAATAATAAAAGTGAGTGCCTGTCCTTGTATAAATATGAATAAAGTCAATCAAAGGCCAAAAAAACAAGTGCTATTTCTATGAACCTTGATTGTCTACTTGAGATTGTTGACAGTAAACTAATTGAAAACCAATATCGCCCCCTTAACCCCACAGAAATTCTTATCATGCGGGGTATTTGGAAGTATCGGACTTATGGTCAAATGGCTATAGAAGCAGGTTATAGTACCGGCTACTTTACTAATGTTGCCGCACCTGAGTTATTTGGGCGACTATCTAAAGTGATAGGTCAGCGCGTGACGAAAAAAAATTGTCGAATGCTGTTGGAATCTTATGTTATTGCTCAAGGTGCTTCGGAGACTCCACCTGTGAGGCAAAATTTGCCAGAATCAAAATCTAAAGTTAAACAATCTGAAGTTAAACAAAAAGATAACTCTCCTCGCTATCCTAGTGGTTCAGTTCCCCTTGACTCAGAATTTTATATCGAACGATCACCCCTGGAGGAGCAGGTTTATCAAGAAATTAGCAAGCCAGGAGCCTTAATTAGGATTAAAGCTCCTCGAGAAATGGGTAAAACTTCTCTATTGCTGAGAATTATCGATCATGCAAATCTTCTGGGTTACCGTACTATTAGCTTGAATCTAGAGCAAGTAGAATGGGGTACTTTAAGTAATTTGAATCAATTTTTGCGTTGGTTATGCGCTAACAGCGCTCGTTTGCTTCAGCTTCAACCCAACTTAGACGATTATTGGGATGAAGATTTAGGAAGTAAAATAAGTTCTACTCTGTACTTCCAAGACTATCTACTAGAGTCTACTGATACTCCCCTAGTATTAGCACTGGATGAAGTTAACCAAATTTTTGAACATCCCCAAGTAGCTAAAGATTTTTTACCTTTATTACGTTCTTGGTATGAGGAAGCAAAAAGGTTACCGATTTGGCAAAAACTGCGTTTGCTTGTAGTTCACTCAACAGAAATTTATGTTCCTCTCGATCTGAATCAGTCTCCTTTCAATGTGGGTCTTCCTATTCAGCTAGATAGTTTCAGTGAGGAGAAAGTGCAAAATTTAGCCCAACGCTATGAACTTAAATGGAAAGATGGTGAAGAAATTAAACAACTAATGGCAATGATTGGAGGTCATCCGGCGTTGGTACACCTGGCACTTTATCACCTGAGTTTAGGTAATATAAGTTTATCCCAACTGTTAGAAAATATTGCCAATAGTAGTGGAATTTATCATAATCATTTGCAGCGTCATTGGGCAGCATTGGAAAAACAGCCTGAATTAGCACAAGCTTTGGATACCATTCTCAATACTAATGAACCTGTTCTTTTAGATCCTATACTCAGTCATAAATTAAGTAGTATGGGGCTAATTAAAAAATCAGGAGATAAGGTAGTGGCTGGGTGTGAATTGTATCGGCAGTATTTCTTGTCAGTTTTCAATAACAAAGGAGTGAAATAGTTAAGATTAACCATATCAGTAATACTTAATTTTAAATTCTTATTTGAAATCTTTTTAATTAATTTAGGACTTACGCAACTGGCATATTTTTCCCGTAGGGTGTGTGACGCTGTGAAAATATCTGAACGTAAGAATCAGACTTATAGCGTCACGTACCAACCACCAATTGTGACACTTGCGTAAATCCTGTAATTAAGAAAAATTACAATCAGACAAGATTATACTTAAATAAGTTGAATGTCATTATACTGCCATAATTTTAGTGTGATAATTTAGTGTGATAATTTTCTATCAATAAAATTCGTATTAGTAAGATTAATAACTTCATAGCTTCCTATTTAGAATTTATTGTCAGTTTTTCAGCATTTTTCACTAAAAAATAAATATTTTTTATCGCTACTGGCTCTTCATAACTACTAGTTCTTCATCACCACTAATTTTTATAACCACTAAAATTTTGTCACTACTAAAAAAAATAGAGCTATAACTGCATAAGTTAATTCTACGTATACCTATTGATAAAAAAAGTAAGCCTGGGAAAACTTAGCAAGTAGAACCAATTTTTTACAGCTACGTAAGTTCTATAAATTTTAGGAGTAATTTTTATGTCACTTGATATCAATAAGTTACGAGGTTCTAGCAAATTAGCCAATTTATCTCAAGATGTAGAAATTTCAGAAGGAACGTGGCCAGAAAATTTATCTGGTCATGTTTTTATTATTGCTCCTTTTCATCGCAAAAGTGACACACACTTATTTACTGGTGAAGGTGTAATTATTAGGTGGAATCTTAAATCTGAAGATGGGAAAATCAAGGTTAACAGCAAAAAATTAAAAACTTGGGATAGTTTATGGTACGCATCGCTGTTACCAATTAGTAAACTTTTTCCAAAAACATTTTTCCCTGCGCGAACTGGTCTTTGGGGGATTTCAGAGATTGCTAATACCGCCATTGTCAATATGGATGGAAGGCTAATTCTCACAGCAGATGCAGGACGTTACTGGGAAGCAGACCCAAATACTCTTGAGACTCTTACCCCAATTGGACGCTTCGATGAACATATCGTTTCTGTTCCCATGTCATTTTTCCCGATGGTGGCTAATACTGCTCACCCTTTTTATGATGAGGAAGCTAAAGAACTTATCACCTGCGAACTAAGGACTACACCTCGTCAAGAAAACTTTATTGCTGATATGACCAGTGCTCCTTATATTACTCGTTGGGATGGTGAAGGGACTTTAAAACACTGGGAATTAGAGGGAACAGTTCTCGATGGTAGTCCCCATACAGCCATAGTGACAGAGAAATTAATTATGATTCCAGATATGCCCTTCCAAACGGGTGTAGCAATGTTATTAGGGCTAAAAATTCCACCTCGCAAAGCTTATCCAAAAACACAAATGTATATAGTTAAGCGGAAGGACTTGGAAGCAAATAAGGGAACTGTTCCATCCCGCTTAGTAACCTTTGGCGGTGATAGTTATCACTTCGTATGTAACTACCGTCATATTGATCAAAAAATTCATTTTGTTGCGGTGCAGCAAGGAACGATCAGCTTAACCGAAGCAATAGAACCAGATGATGTTAAGCATTTTAGCGGTGAAAGTTATTGCAAAAAATACTATGGTGTGCCTTGGATGTTTGCTTTCGACCCTGGGGTCTTACGTAAGGTAGTCATCAACGAAGATGCTCAATTGCTTAGCGAGGAAGCATTCATCCATCCAGGTTGGTATACAACTGTTCTCTACACAGCAGATCCGCGAGAACTGAAGGAAGAAAATGGTTACTCTGCCATTTACCAAGTTTATGGAGGATTTCAGCGGGATTTAGTCTGTCGCCGTCAATATATGAGTTTCCGAGACCATGGAACTCGAGTTTTTACAGATGAGCAACTTCCTCAACATGATCTTCCTTGTGTTTTAGCTAAATTACCTACAGATCTAAATTGGAAAGAACTTACCGAGAAACTCGAGATAGAACAACAAGCAAATCCTGATACCCATTTATCTGAGTTGGGTAGAGAACTACTTGATTTTTATGTTTGTCCCGAAGGATATCTTTTAGATAGTATTCAATTCATTCCCCAAGAAAAAGGGTACCTGTTTATCAGTGTTGTAACTCCGACAGGTTCGGAAATTTGGCTGTTTGCTGCCGATTGTCTAAAGCAAGGACCAATAGCTAAAATTAATTTATCGAATAAAATTGACTTTGGTTTTACCTTACATTCAGAATATTTTGATCATCTTTCTGAGCGAAAATCAACATATAAAGTTAATAGACTTGCTTCTGCTTTGGGTAGTTTAACCAAGGTTCCTTATGAATTTTTCCTCAATCCACGTAGTGATATTGTTAACAGAAAGGTAAGGTAGAGGATTTCCAAGTAAAAAATATATAGCTTGTCAGGGTGCATGTCGATGCGCCCCTATGAGCAACAAATAGCACTATGTTTACATTTTTTGAAAAAAGCTATTTTATTTTTGTATATCTTATTAATATGAAACTTACTAGCACAATTTTTATTTTCTGAATTTAAACTGCTCGATATGGGCAGTATTATTTTTTGTGAGATATTTTTGTTGTGAGATATTTACAGCGTATTGCAGGTTTATGAGGTACACCAAAATAAATCCCTATAAATCCCTCTCCCTCTTTCCCTCTCCCATAATTGGGAGAGGGATGTCCGTCAGGATAGGGTGAGGGCGTACCTCATTTACTTGCAAAGTGCTGTATCTGAAATAAACTTTCATCAGCTTAAAATTTTAATTGGCTTATCATGGTGACTCTGGCTGGCTACCAAATTCTGACCCAAATCTACGAAAGCTTTAACTCACAAGTATATCAAGCGATTCGCTCCTCAGATAATCGTTCTGTAATCCTTAAGGTACTCAAACAAGAATATCCCACAGCGCAAGAACTTACCCGTTACAAACAAGAATATAAAACTATCCGTAGCCTTAACTTTGATGGAGCGATAGAAGCTTACGGTTTAGAACCTTATCAAAAAACATTAATCCTTATTTTAGAAGATTTTGGAGCAATATCTCTAAGAAAATGGATTGAGGAAAAACCTTTATTGTTAGAAGATTTTTTCCCACTTGCTATTCAGATAGTTGAAAATTTGGGTAAAATTCATGGGGCTAAGATTATTCACAAAGATATCAATCCTGCCAATATTATCTTAAACACCACAACCAGACAAATCAAAATCATTGATTTTGGTATCGCTACTATCCTTAAGCAGGAAAATCCCAGCCTGAAAAGTCCCAACGTTCTTGAAGGAACTTTGGCTTATATCTCCCCAGAACAAACAGGACGGATGAATCGTAGTTTAGATTACCGTACTGATTTCTATTCCCTTGGAGTTACATTTTACGAACTACTTACTGGATTATTACCTTTTGATGTTAGTGATCCCTTGGAATTAGTTCACTGTCATCTCGCAAAACAACCCGTATCACCTCATCAAGTTAATTCCGATATTCCTCTGGTTCTATCTCGGATGGTGATGAAATTAATTTCAAAAACAGCCGAGGAACGATATCGCAGCACCTATGGGATTAAAGCTGACTTAGAAGAATGCTGGAGACAGTTAGAAACTACGGGACAAATAGAAGATTTTGCGATCGCAACTCAAGATTTGGCAGATAAATTCCAAATTCCTCAAAAACTATACGGTAGAGAGGAAGAAGTTGCCACATTACTTGAAGCATTTGAAAGAGTTTCAGGGGCAAAATCAAACTTATCCCAGACGGAAATTATGTTAGTGAACGGATATTCTGGTACGGGAAAAACAACACTCGTTCAGGAAATCCACAAGTCAATTGCCGAAAAACGAGGATATTTTATATCTGGAAAGTTTGATCAGTTTCAGCGTAATACGCCCTACTCTGGAATTGTTAATGCTGTTACTAGTTTAGTAAAGCAACTATTGGGTGAAAGTAAAATAAGACTGAATCTATGGCGTCAAAAGCTTTTAAATGCATTGGGAGTAAATGGTCAGGTAATTATTGATGTTATTCCCGAAGTAGAATTAATTATTGGTAAGCAACAAACATTACCAGAATTAGGAGCAACCGAGACGCAAAATCGCTTCAATTTAGTATTTAAAAATTTTATTCGCGTCTTTTGTTCTTCAGAACATCCTTTAGTTCTATTTCTTGATGATTTGCAGTGGGCTGATTCTGCAAGTATGAATTTAATAGAATCAATTATTCTAGATGTAGATATTAAATATTTATTCTCGATTTGGTCTTATCGAGATAATGAAATTAGCCCCACCCATATTTTGAGTATTATTCTGGAAAATTTACGTAGAGAAGGGGCAATAATTAACCAAATTATTTTAAAATCTTTAAAACTTAAGCATGTTAATCAGTTAATTACAGACACACTCAATAATACGGAAAAAGAAGTAAATCCACTAGCAAAATTAGTTTGGCAAAAAACCAATGGCAATCCTTTTTTTGTGAGTGAATTTCTCAAAACTATATACTCAGATAATTTACTAGTATTTACCCATTCTCATAATGAGAATAGTCGAGGTAAAAAATCCCAGGGGTATTGGCAATGGGATCTGAAAAAGATTAAAAGGATTGCAAGCACAGATAATCTCCTAAAATTTACGATCGGTAAAATGCAGAAATTGCCTAGGTCTACTCAATATATTTTGAGTTTGGCTGCTTGTATTGGTGCAGAATTCGATCTAAATACTATTTCAATTATCAGTGAAAAACCAGCTACTGAAATTTTTCACTATTTAACTCCAGCGATTGATACGGGTTTAATCATTACTTTATCGGAATTAAATGAACAGCTATTAATCCAAGATTATAAATTTGGACACGATCGCATCCAGCAAGCTGCTTATACTCTAATAGAACCGACAGAGAAACCACTCACTCATTTAAAAATCGGTCGTTTACTTTGGCAAAACACTCAACCGGATGAGTTATCAGAGAAAATATTTAAAATTGTCGATCATCTTAATTTGGGTTGTGAATTAATTACTGATAAAGCAGAACAAGATGAAATTGCTAAATTAAATTTATTAGCCGCAGAAAAGGCAAAAGTAGCTAATGCTTATGAAGCAGCATTAAAATACTTGAAAACAGGTCAAAAACTCTTAGCAGAAGATAGTTGGGAGACTAACTATAAACTCACATTAAATCTATATTCAGAGATAGTAGAAGTTGCTTATTTAAGTGGCAATTTTGAAGAAATGGAAAATTTTTCTTCACTAGTACTGCAAAAATCTCAAACTTTACTGGATAAAGTCCAAGTTTATGAAGTTAAGATAGATGCTTATCATTCGCAAAATAAAGAGTTAGAATCTATTCAAATCGCCCTTCCAGTTCTACAAAGATTAGATTGTATTTTTCCTGAATCACCTCAATTATTAGATATTCAACAGGAACTAGAAAAAACTCAAAGCCATTTAGCAGTTAAGCAAATAGAGGATCTAATTAATTTACCTCCAATGACCGATCCAGAAAAATTAGCGGCTATAAAGATAACAAGCTCTATATTTTCTTCTGTCTTTATTGCTGCTCCTGAAATGTTACCGCTATTGGTATCTAAACAGGTTAATTTGTCTGTCCAATATGGGAATACTTCCCTATCTGCTTTTGCTTATGTTAATTATGGACTAATTTTATGTGGTTTGTTAGAGGAATTTGAGCAAGGGTATCAATTTGGATGTCTGGCTGTGAACCTTGCTGATAAATTTCATGCCAAAGAACTTATTCCTAGAATAACTGCAGTATTTATAACATCAATTAGTATCTGGAAAAAACCTCTCAAAAACTCATTAGTATCGCTTCAATCTGGTTATCAGATTGGTTTGGACGTAGGAGATTTATATTATGGAACTACCTGCGCTTATCTTTATTTGTTTCATTCAGCTTTTGTTGGTAAAGAGCTAGGTGAGTTATCATCAGAAGTCGCAGCCTACGAGTTAGCTTTCAGTAAACTCAAACAAAAAAATACCCTTAACTATCTAAAAATATACGGTCAAGGTGTTTTAAATTTAATGGGTCGCTCAGATGATCCCTGCTATTTAATTGGGGAAATTTACCATGAAAGTATTATGGTACCGCTTCATCTAAAGGCAAACGATCGCTATGCACTTGCGGCTTTATATGTTAATAAATTACACCTGTGTTATCTGTTTGGAGAATATCACCAGGCTGTTGAGAATGCCATAAATGCTCAACAATATTTAGATGGAGCAACTTCAACTTTATTAATTCCCCTGTTCCATTTTTATGATTCTCTAGCTCACCTTGCTATTTATAGTTCTGTTTCTAATTCTCAAGATTTTGATTCTCAAAATTCTGACTCTCAAGATTCTAATTCTCAAGGTTTTAATTCTCAACAACAGCAAATTTTAGCAAGAGTTGCTGTAAATCAAGCAAAAATGCAGAAATGGGCGGATAATGCACCAGCCAATTACCTGCACAAATTTTACTTAGTAGAAGCAGAAAAGCATCGAGTTCAAAACTCCTATGTTGACGCAATGGATTTCTATGACCGTGCAATCGCCGCAGCAGAGAAACATGAGTACATCAACGAAGAAGCTTTAGCTAACGAATTAGCAGCAAAATTCTATCTGGATTGGGGCAAAGAAAAAATTGCTAAAACCTATTTCAATGAATCACACTACCTTTATTCTTTATGGGGAGCTACAGCAAAAGTTAGGGACTTAGAAACTAAATATCCCCACTTGTTAGTAAAATCCTCTGCTTCTATTTCCATCGCAGATATACTAACAACAATGACCAAAACCACCAGTGGAACTCGTTCGGGAGAAATCTTAGATTTTGCTACCATCATGAAAGCATCCCAAGCTATTTCTAGTGAAATTGTTTTGGATAAGCTATTGGCGACCTTGATGAAAATTCTCATCGAAAATGCTGGGGCGCAATTTGGTTACCTAATATTAGAAACGGAAGGAAAACTCTTCATTGAAGCTTCTGGTTCTATTGATGAGGATGATATTACTGTCTTAAAGTCAATTTCTATTAATAATTATTTACCCATATCAGTTATTAATTATGTTGCTCGTACGCGAGAAACAGTTCTCAAAAATGATGCCGTTAATCATGGCAATTTTACTAACGATCCTTATATTAAATTTCATAAAACAAAATCTCTGTTATGTACCCCATTGCTCGACCAAGGAAAGCTGAGGGGAATTGTCTATTTGGAAAATAATTTGACTGTAGGAGCTTTTACCCAAGATCGGTTGAAAATTCTTCAGCTTTTATCTAGTCAAGCTGCGATCGCTATTACCAATGCGAAACTCTACACGGAGGTACAGGAAAATCAAAACCGACTCAATCAGTTTCTAGAAGCAATGCCAGTGGGTGTATCTGTTTGTGATTCCACGGGTAAGATTTACTATTCCAATGAGATATCCGACAAGTTAGCACAACAAAGTAATACTTCTTCAAAAATCAATATTAAGGAATTACCCGAAGCCTACCAAGTATATAAATCGGGAACCAAAGAGTTATACCCCGCACAGCAATTGCCAATTGCGCGAGCACTTTCTGGCGAGACTGTTAACAAAGAAGATTTAGAACTTCATTTGCCACAGAAAATTATACCCCTGGAAGTTTCCGCCAAACCAGTTTTTGATGAAAAGGGCAATATTGTTTATGCTATAGCTGCTTTTACTGACATTACAGAACGAAAACAAGCAGAAGCCCAGCGGATTGAGTTTACTCGCGAACTGGAACTCAAGAATGCTGCTCTGCAGCAAACAAAAGATGAGTTAGCTGAGTCTAATCGCACTTTGGAACAAAAAGTCTCAGAACGTACCCAAGAATTATCACAACTTCTAGAAGTTCTTAAAGCAACCCAAGCCGAACTATTGTTTGAAAACGAGTTACTCAGAAACGCCGAACAACCTTCAAACTTTGATTATCAGGTGGGGGGAAGTTTACCTATGGATGCTCCAACTTACGTAGTACGTGCTGCAGACCGTTATTTATATAAAGCATTAAAACGTGGGGATTTTTGTTATATTCTCAATCCCCGACAGATGGGTAAATCAAGCTTGATGGTGCGAATGATGCATCAACTCCAGCACGAGGGTTTTAAATGTGGGGCGATTGACTTAACTCGTATTGGTTGTGAAAATATTACCCCCGAACAATGGTACAAAGGATTCGCCGTAGAACTGTGGCGAAGTTTTGGTTTGCTCAAAAAGGTAAAAATCAAAAACTGGTGGAATGAACGAAATGATGTTTCTCCGGTTCAGCGATTAAGTCAATTTATTGAAGAAGTTTTACTGACCGAAGTCACTCAAGAAGATGATGTTTCACCAAAAAAAATAGTTATTCTTATCGATGAAATCGACTGTGTCTTAGGACTGAATTTTCCCGTTAATGACTTTTTTGCTTTTATTAGATCCTGCTATAATCAGCGTAGTATAAATCAGAAATATAAATGCTTAACATTTGCTTTTTTTGGGGTTGCTACCCCCAGCGACTTAATGAGCGATATTCAAACTACTCCATTTAATATTGGTCAGGCGATTCAACTGGAAGGATTTAGAGAACATGAAGCCCAACCCCTATTACAAGGGTTAGCGGAAAAAGTGAGTAATCCTCAAACAGTTCTCAAAGAGATATTATCTTGGACGAGCGGTCAACCTTTTTTAACGCAAAAAATTTGTAAACTCATCCGCAGTGCTTCATCATCTATTCCTACTAATAAAGAAGCAGAATGGATTGAAAATCTGGTACGGACAAATGTCATAGATAACTGGGAATCACAAGATGAACCAGAGCATCTGAGAACTATTCGCGACCGACTGCTTAAAAGCAAACAATCGCAGCATTTGCAAGAAATCTACCGAAAAATTCTGGACAAGGGAGAGATTGCTGCGGTTGATAGTTCAGAGGAAAGGGAATTACTTTTATCGGGTTTGGTTGTTAAACAAAAAGGAACCTTAAAAGTTCAAAATAGAATTTATAGATCGATTTTTGTTTAAACTGATTTTTGCTTGATTATAATAAGATATTAGGGAAGTTAAGGAAGGTAGATTAAATAAAGTACAAAAGTAGGGTGCTGTTAGCATCGCGTAACGCACCATTACAAATTTCAGAGTTGCAGTTTATTAAATTCTCATTCCTAAGATTCTGGATTATAGGGAACAGTAAACGGGGAATCACAGAAATATATTTGATTAATTATGGCGGTTTTTGGGTTCAATTGTTATATTTGTGGAGTTTAAATCATTTTTCGCTACAAGACCCCAAATCTAAAGTGATATTGTTGCATATGGGCAAATGATCCTTGCAAATACCCATAAGCAATAGTAGGTGAAGGTTTGAAGAGATTATATTTTGGGAAAATGTTTGGGTATGGGTATGGAGACCAAAAAAAACTCATACATACCTCATAATAAAACTCATATCTTTGTGGTAAATATCTTATGAAATTTATATGAGTTTTATGAGTTCAAAATCTAAGAACAATCAATTATCGTAGTAAAAGAATTAAATTTAATTACCAAGCTTGTATACATAAAAGTTAATTTCAAAAAAGTTAACTTCAAATTGGTACTTACAAATATTTTATTCTAACTAGTTTTATGTAAATAAGTTTGCTAAATCACAGGAAACTGTGTTTGTTTTGAAATTATAGGGTCGAGCATAAAACTCACATCTTTTGAGAAAGGAGTGCAAAATATTTTATGCAAAAGTATCGAAAGGAAAGTTTTAATTTAAGGTTGCAGTAAGTGCTGAAAATCCAGAGAAATGGAAACCATCACTTAGTAAATACACAAAAATGTACTTGAAATACCATAAATTACAGTTGATTTCCTTAAGTAGAAATCCTTATTTTACTAATTAAATCAGTGGAGAACTGAAAAGATTTGATATTTAAAATTTGATATTTAAATTTATGTAATACTTTAAGTTTTCTCCGTGTGATTTAGCTGTTGTGTGGAAAATATATACAATTAAATAGCATGTACATTTTGTGTCATTCATTAAATTACAGAGCAGGGAAAGATAAATATGAGACTATAAATTTGTTTAAGTTTATACTATATAATTTAATGCCATCTAAATCTAAGAATTTAAGTCTGAGAATTAAGACTGAGAATTAGAATTATCGTGCTCCAGCAGTTCATAGATAAGCTTTCAAAGGTATCCAAATTCCTAAACAATATTTTATAGCCCAGCATATACATACATAAGAATTTACCGATAAATAGTATTTATTATTACTAAGGTGACCTCAGCTATTAAACTGACAGTTGCCAGTATGAAATAAAACCCAATTACATAGTAAGAAATAGGGAGGCTTGCTCTTATACCAATCAAAACTAAATTTATTGCCCATCAAATGCTATCAATCAACACCAAGTAAGAGCGGAATTAGCAATGACTAAGTTAGTTGTTATTAATCTGGGGGAAGGTAGCTTAAATCAAGGATTTCCAAGAGTTACAGTTCAGCTTTGGGAAACTAATAATTCTCGCCCAACACAATTCTATGGCGGTTTACCCTCAGCGCCAGAAATTTACGAATTATATAAACGCTTTAAATCAATATATAGCGCACTTTATCAGTCTCTAAGAAAACGTACCCCCTTAACATTAGTCAAAAAGCCCAAAATTGAAACCAGTACTGAATTCGCAAATAATATTAAACTGGATGTCGAGGCTAATACTTTATCAAATTCTGAGGCTATAGAATCAGGAGATCTAGAATCAGAAGATCTAGAATCAGAAAATCTAGAATCAGAAGATTTGGAAATAGACACAGAAGGTTTAACAAACGTTAGTGAATCAGATTTTAATGAAGTTTGTGAGTGGTTATGCGAACACATTAACATCTGGCTAAACTCCACTTCATTTCGCCCGATAGATCGAAATTTAAGATCGCGATTATCTTTAGATGAAGATTTTCAGGTCATTATTGAAAGTAATGACTACACCATAAGACGACTTCCTTGGCATTTATGGGATTTCTTTGAGGATTATCAAAAAGCAGAAGTGGGTTTAAGCAAACTTAATTACGAGCAAGTTCAAAAAAATTCCCAAAAAAATATCAAAAAGGTAAGAATATTAGCTATTTTAGGTAATAGTCAAGGAATTGATGTTCAACAAGACCGAATTTTGTTGGAGCAATTACCTGATGCATCAATGAAGTTTCTGGTAGAACCTTCACGTCGAGAATTAGATAAATGGCTCTGGGATAAACAGGGCTGGGATATTTTATTTTTTGCTGGACATAGTCACAGTCAAGAAGATACAGGAAAAATACATATTAACCGGAAAAACTGTTTAACAGTTGCTGAATTAAAAAATGCTCTCAAATATGCGATCGCTCGGGGCTTGAAACTGGCTATTTTTAACTCGTGTGATGGTTTGGGTTTAGCGAAAGAATTAGGCGATCTAAATATTCCCCAGACTATTGTCATGCGGGAAAATGTACCAGATCTTATCGCTCATGAGTTTTTGAAAAATTTTTTGACATCATTTGCAGCAGGGGAGTCACTACATTTAGCAGTGCGTTATGCACGCTTACAGTTGCAAGGTTTAGAGGATAATTTTCCTGGAGCTTCTTGGTTACCAGTAATTTGCCAAAATCCAGCGGAAATAACGCCCACTTGGGAAGAATTACGCGGTCGTAAAAAACGCGATATTTTCTCTAGGTTTAATCGGGTAAACCTACAAACAGCATTAACTATAAGTGTTATGGTAACTGCTTGTTTGACGGGAGTCCGAACTCTAGGATTGATGCAAAAATGGGAATTGTCAGCTTTTGACTCGATGACGCGGATCAAACCCGCAGAAGCTCCAGACAAACGCATTTTGGTTATTACACTCACGGAAGCGGATATTCAAGCTCAACGGGAAAGACAAAAATCTTCCCTGTCTGATCCAGTATTACAAGAACTATTGGAAAAATTAGAACTACATCGACCAAAAGCAATTGGCTTGGATATTTATCGTGATTTTTCCGTAGACACTAAATATCCTAACTTAGCAAATCGTTTGAGAAAGAATGACAACTTCTTTGCAATTTGTAAAGCTAGTGGTCAAAACCAACATTCACCTGGTACTTCACCTCCTCCAGAAATTCCTGCACAACGTGTAGGCTTCAGTGATGTTGTTGAAGATAGTGATTTTGTTATTCGTCGTCAGTTGATTTCCCTTACTCCAGAACCTGATTCTTCTTGTAAAACTCAATATTCCTTCAGCCTACAATTGGCAAAAAAATATTTGGAAAGTCAAGGTATTAAGCTTCAATTTAACAACAAAGGTCATTTTCAATTTCGTGATGTTGTCTTTAAGCCTATTGATGTTCCCACGGGTGGTTACCAAAAATTTGATTCAGCAGGTCATCAAGTATTACTAAATTATCGCCTTTCACCAACGGTTGGGAAACAAATTACCCTTGCACAAGCATTAAACGGAGATTTCAATTCTGATTGGATTAAAAACAATATAGTCTTGATTGGAGTTGAGGCGGAAAGTGTTAGAGATACTTTTTTAACACCCCATGGAAAACTATCAGGGGTAATTATTCACGCTCACATGGTGAGTCAAATTCTTAGTGCTGTTTTGGATGGGCGTTCCTTATTGTGGGTTTGGTCTGGCTCGGGAGAGCTTATATGGATTTGGTTTTGGTCTTTATTGGGAGGGGTGATCGCTTTATACAATGGTTCCCAATTACAACGATCTATTTTCATCGGTAATGCACTTTTAACTCAGTTTTTAGTTTGTTTTCTTTTGTTATTACAAGGTGGTTGGATACCAATTGTACCTTCAGTATTATCCTTTTTAATTACTACACTTTTTGTCAAAATATACACTGACTTTTCCGTTCAAAAGAAAGCATTAGGCTCTGTCCAGCAACCTGTACGCTATTGATATAAAAATTAATTTGTAAGCATCGCAAGAAGTTCAGTTGACCTTATCTTTATTGCAATTAATTTTTGTTGCACTTTCTTTATTGCAATTAATTTATTGTATTTTCTTTATTGCAATTAATTTCTTGCATTTTCTTTTATTGCATTGTGTAATCCCTAATGACTAAGAATAAGCTTTCTTTTTTACAGATGCTGCTTCCTTGCTTGCTCGCTTTGACAATTATTAATGTTACGCGATCCCCAGCATATTCTAATCAGTCAGATAGCAGCAGAATCCGCTTTATTGAACCAACTTTAAATAAAAAACCAGCAAATAGAGGCGCACCAAAAGACCGGAAAGGAGCAGGAACTCGTAGTGAAGAATGTCCTGCAACTAAACCCGATTTTACTGCTTTAGTACCATTAATGCAGATTGGTGAAAAACCAGATCCCCAAAAAATTGCAGATCCATCGTCAAAATCGGGTTTGGGGTTAACAACCTTAGAATATCCAACCTTTTGGTTTTATGTTCCTCATACATCCGGTAAAATCAATTCTTTAAAGTTTGTGTTGTTGGATGAAGCCAAGAACCCTATGACAAAAGAGCCGATTCGGGTTGATATACCTCAAAAACCGGGAACGATTGGGATCAAGCTTTCTAAAACAGCAAAACCTTTAGAAATCGGAAAGTACTATCACTGGTATTTTTTAGTAGATTGCAATCCGCGAAGTATTTCTGAGGATATGGCTATTGAGGGTTTTGTTAAAAGGATCCCTCTACAACCAAATTTAAAACAAGAATTGGAAGGTGCTACACCACAGCAAAAAGCAAAAATTTATGCTCGAGCAGGTATTTGGCAAGATGCGATCGCAATATTAGCTAAACTTCGTCGTAATAAACCACAAAATACCTTATTTTTGAATGATTGGAAAGATTTATTGCAATCTGTTGACTTGGACGAGATTGCTAATGAACCAATTCAAGATTGTTGTAGTAATGCGAAACACATTAGTAGTAAGTAATGAGTAAGAATTAAATGATAACAGTTAACTGTAGCCCGTAACGGCGTGGCGTTAGCCATAAACTGATAACCGTCAAAACCAATTTCCCACCAAAACATACGGAGCCCAATAAAATGGGTGTGGTTGGTGTTTTCGAAAAACTAACCTTTGAGCTTCACTTAAAGCTTCCGCTTTGCTGATGTTTGGATTTTTGGCTAATTGCTCATAAAATTCTGCCATCAGCACAGAGGTAGATTCATCGTCAACTCGCCATAATGAAGCAACTGTACTACTTGCTCCCGAACGTACTGCGATTCCCGCTAACCCCAAAGCTGCTCGTTTATCTCCTGTTGCGGTTTCGCAAGCACTGAGGACTAGTAGTTCAATTGGATTAAGTTTGCGAAATCTTTTCCCTTGTAACTCTTCTCTACTTTGGAGTACTTCTTTTAATTCCTTAGCATTAATTCTCTCGTTCCAAGTAAGAATAAACGTGTCTTCTACTTGGGAACTGAATTTACCATGGGTTGCAAGATGAATAATGGGATAGGAAACAGAAGTAACCTGTTTTTCGATGTTTTCATTTGTAAATGAATCATTGAGAATTTTTATCGAGGGAATTTTAGATTGAATTTTTTCTAACTCTGTAGCGACGTGAGGTAAAGCACGAAAACCTCCACGGGGTTCTGTAATTCCACCGGTTAAAGCTCTAAGTTTTTTGTCTTCTTCGGAAGGTGTTACCAATTGCAACCCAGGAGCTAAAGCAAGGCTGTATTTTTCCATGAGATAATGTTTCCCATCGTACAACGCTGCCATGGGAATATTACGTAAGAAATCATCCAAAACAAATACTAAATTTTTAATTTTATGTTTTTCTAAGTCTTTTTCTATTGGTTTGATTAACCAGTTGTATACTTCTTGGGAAAGTTGTTCGCGATCGCTAAAGGTAAAGCGTTGTTGTACTTTTTGACGCAGTAGTTTTAGGGTATTTTCGACTTCGCTTTGTGGTTTTTTGGTTCTGTAATGGCGAAGTTCTTTGACACGAGATAATTTAACCACTGTTTCGATGTGATCGGGCAAAATAATTGGGTAGATAACTGCTGTGGGGATTTTTCCATCATCTACAATTTGGTCGATTCTTTTCGGTTGAGCGATGGAACAAGCATCCCGGAAAAAGTTATCGATTTGAGCTAATTGTAACGCTTCAATGACGTCGCGGGCTTGCTTTAAATTTTTTGAAGGAACATTAGAAGGTTCTAAAAGTAAACTTACTAGCTGTCGATACAACGGTTCTACTTCATCTCTAAAGTCAAACTGAGTATCGGGATTGAGAGCTACTAAATCGCTGCGTAAGGATTGGAGGGATTCTATGGCTAGGGTATAAGCTTTAATAGCTCCCTGTGCATCTCCTTGCTTCAAAAGTATCCTTCCTAATTGCCATTCCCACTGATATTTAATGTCTGACGCATTGATATTCTGGGCTAAAAGAAGAGCTGATTTTGTATATTGACTGGCAATTTTCGATTGTTTGTTGTATTCATATACCCGAGCTAGATTCCCCAAAGCATAGGACTCAGAACGAGTATCTCCAAGCTCTTTGGCTTGTTTAATTGCTTTTGTTAGTAATCGAGCCACATTTTCCAGATTCTGATAATTTTTTTCCTGGCTGGGGTTTTCTTGTTGTGCAAAACATACTAGGCTTTGGGCAAAATTCACCTTTGCGTAAACTGCACTCCGACTAGGGCTTAAACTATCAATTTCTGTTTGCAGCGATCGTAATTCTTCTACTTTTGGTTGCTGCTGTAGTTCTAGTAAAGCCCTCAAATAATTTAATTTTGCCTGTACTTCGCCGATTTTTGAAGTTGATTTACTGGCACTTTTTTGATAAAAATTAGCTGAATTTCGATAATGACCCAAGGCTTCAGATTTCTTCGTAATTCTGCCACAAGAGAAAGGTGAAGACTTATTTCCATTCCCCGCATCTCTTAGCTGACTCCTTCTCCCAAACAAGAATTCTGTGTTACCTAAACTCAATAAAGTTGCGCTTTCTTCTTGGGGGGATCTTAATTTTTCCGCTACAACCAAACTCTGTTTTAATAATTCTGTGGACTCCTTTAAATGTCCATTTGCACGTTTAATATCACCCAAACTACGCAACCCTGCAACTTTAATCCCAAGGTTTGGTTGTTTTCGTAAAGTTTGTTCTATTTCCTTGAATATTTTTTGCGATCGCTGGTAAAAACCTAAGCTTTGTAATGCCGTTATTTCATTAATTTGGCTCCCAATTTTACCGGTTTCATCATTAACTTCACCATAGATTTTAGCGGCTTGATTCCAAGATTTAATTGCTTCTTCTGCTTTTCCCTGAGTTAATTGCAGATTTCCTTGGGTATTAAGAGTTAAGGCTAAAATCTTTTTTACGGGATCGGAATTAAGTTTTAAACCATTAAGCAAATTAAGGCTATTTCTTACATTTTCAGTTGCTTGGGTTAAATTTCCCTGTTTTTGCTCGGTTAGGGAAAGATAGTTCAACGCCAAAACTTGATTTAAAATATCGCCTCGGGATTGATAGATATTTGCTGCTTGCGTTAACAACTTTGCAGCGAGGGGAAATTTTCCTAACTGATAGAAATTTTTGCCCTTTTGCAGCAATCGATCTGGGTGTGTTGTTAATTCTAGTTGTTGTGTGAGTTTCGTATGTTTGGGGAAGGAAGTTATTTGGGAATTTGCCGGTATCATATCGATACCTAAACTAAAAAATAGTCCCAACAAAACTAAAAGGACAACTTTTAATCGAAAAGTCCAGGTTCTAACCATGAATTGCTCAGCTGTTAATTAATCCCCATTTTTAAGGGATCTTGGGGGACCTAATGGAAAATTTTATCTTTTAGCAAGTTCTGTGGACACGTAAAATTAAAAATTTGGGTTTATGCATCTTTTTTTTTTGAAAACCAAAATAATCGAGTTCTCTAAATTCACCTGGAGAAGACTTTGATTTATTTTCGTAAATAATGCAAGCAAAGCATATGATAATTCTTCTACCCGATTGCGATTTTGACTGACAAAATATAAAGTAACTAAGATTTACCTTTATATAAAAAGTAGAAGAATTAAAACTATGACACTCAGCCTGTGCATGATTGTCAAAAACGAAGCACAAGCATTGCCCAGATGCTTAAAAAGCGTTAAAAATGTTGTTGATGAAATCATAGTGTTGGACACTGGTTCAACCGATAAGACGCCACAAATCGCTAAAAAATTAGGAGCCAAGATTTACCAATACGAATGGTGTAATGATTTTAGTGCGGCTCGAAATCAAGCTTTAAAATACGTTACCGGTGATTGGGTTTTAATTTTAGATGCAGATGAAACCCTAAATCCAGAGGTTATCTCGCCTTTGCGCGAGGTTCTTAAAATGGAAGAATACTTACTAGTTAATCTTCTGCGTCAGGAAATAGGTGCAAAGCAATCTCCTTATTCTTTAGTTTCCCGTTTGTTTAGAAATCATCCAGGAATTCGTTTTGACCGTCCGTATCATGCTTTAGTAGACGATAGTATTACAGAGATTATCGCTGCTGAGCCACAATGGCAAATTGGAAGACTACCAGGAGTTGCAATTTTCCATACAGGATATCAACAAACTGCGATCGCAAAACATAATAAATACGAACGAGCACAAACAGCAATGGAAGCATTTTTGGCTCAGCATCCAGATGAACCTTATGTTTGCAGCAAATTAGGTGCATTGTATGTCGAAATTGGAAAACTACCTCAAGGAATAGAATTACTGCGTCGGGGACTATCTGCGAAAGATGCAGAAGATCAGGTTTTATATGAACTACATTATCATCTGGGAATTGCTTACACCAGAACTGATGATATTAATAAAGCAATTTCTCAATACAATTCAGCTATTAAATTACTCATAGATCCCATGCTCAAACTGGGAGCATATAATAATCTGGGTAACTTGCTCAAAGAAACTGGGAATTTAACCGGAGCCAAAGCGGCTTATGAAACAGCAGTAAAACTAGATCCCAATTTTGCTACCGGATATTTTAATTTAGGGACAACACTCAAAGCAATGGGTTCATTAGCAGAAGCAATTAAGGCTTATCGTCGAGCAATTTTGCTTCAACCCGACTACGCTCAAGCATATCAAAACTTGGGGGTTCTACTTCTCAAATCCGGTTACATAAAAGATAGTAAAGTTGCTTTTAACAATGCCATAACCCTTTATAAACAGCAAGACCCCGAGCAAGCAAAGGAATTATTTGAAGGTTTAAAAGATATGGGTGTAGCAATTGAAAATTAAATAGATCCGTCTACATATCCTCATCCATAATATTACTGTGATTGGATGTGCTCAAAGTAATATTTTAATATATGCTTTAATTGCGTAAATACTGTTTTTGTATTACACAATCAAGCTGCGTACCAGATCACCCAGCCGTTATGGCTGGGTTGAGGGCTGAAAACGTCCCATATTTATCTTGTAAAAAATTAACCTTCGGACATATTTGCCTCGACAACATTTGCTGCAAAACTTTGGTAAGCACTGCCAATCTGCTTTGCCATTGAGCCAGGGAAAACATGAAAATCCCCATTCTCTAAGGCTTTGATGATACCTTCGGCAACTAATGTGGGAGGTTCTGCAATAGATGTCAGTCCTGCGGCATCACCCATATCCGTAGCAATGGGGCCGGGATGAACGCTCAGCACAATCGTGCCTTGCTCGCTCAATAGCTCCCGCAAGGCCTGGGTGATGGAATAAGCTGCAGCTTTGGAAGCAGAGTAAGTGGCAAAGTTGGAGAATGTCTTCATTGAAACAACAGAGTTAAGTTGGGCAAATACTCCACCTCCGTTGGCTTTAAGCACTGGCGCGAACGCACTCGCCATGTGAATCAGACCATACACATTGATATTCATCTGGAATTCTAGGGATGCGATCGCATCACTTGCCAAAGGAGTACCACCTTTAAAGGCTCCCGCGTTGTTAACAACCACTTGCACATCAAAAGCAGTTTTAGCAGCAGCAGCAATAGATTGGGGGTCGCCTAAATCAATCTGAATTGGAACTACCTTTTCGCCGTATTTTTCAACTAGTGGGGAAACACTTTCTGGTTTACGAACTGCGGCATACACTTTCTTCGCTCCACCTTCGATAAAGGATTCAACCAGCACCTTGCCGATACCGCGATTTGCACCTGTAACCAAAATGATTTTGTTGCTGATGTCGTAGGCCATTTAAATTTCTCCTTATTTATTTGCGATGAAAAAACTTTGAACGATTGGTTTAAGTTAGATCAAAAAAATTAAACAACAAAAATTAGCTGTCCTCTAGAAGAGAGATTGTGGCTTCTACCGCCCCTTCTAAGGTAGTGTGGTCATCCATCACGCGACCGAGCAACGCTATGCCCTGAGTCGTACAGAGCAACAAACGAGCCAGATTTCTCGGATTTGTCGCAGAACTCAATTCTCCTGCTGCTTGGGCGCGCCTTAGAGTTGCCGTGAAGGCATCTTCCACCTGTTTTAGATAGACCCGCATGACTTTAGCTATCGCCGGGTTGTCTGTATTGAAATCAGCAATGTTGGTGCCGAGCATACAGCCGCAACTGCCGGGTTGGCTATGCATCTCCTGCCATTCCATCAGCAATTGCTTCAGGTTTGTCAAAGGAGAACCATCGGCACAAAGGCGATCGCATATATCCCTCAGATTAGTGCGACCATAGTACTCCAACGCTTTGAGGAAAAGCGACTGCTTATTACCAAAGGTGTCATACAAGCTTTTTTTACCAATCCCCATATTTTTGAGCAATTCAGAAAGGCTTGTGGCTTCATAGCCATATGCCCAAAACACCTCCATCGCCTTACTTAAGGCTACTTCTGTGTCAAATTGCTTTTCGGGACCGCGAGTCATTGAAAACCTGCTGTATGTTTAACCATGATGTAAAGTTAACACAACTTAAACCGCTCGGTCAAGGTTTATTTAAAAGATATATTCGGTGTGCTCATCCATACTTCAATAATCAATAAAACTGAACAATGTACAAATGATGTGCCAAATTAATGCTTTGACATTATTTGGCGTATTATGCTGAACTACTACTTTCCCCTTTTATAAAAGCAGCACAAATCAAATGCGCTAAACGTAAAGCTTCTGGAACTTTCCCACAGTCCGTTAATCGTTGCAATACTTCTGCAACTATCTGTGG
Organism: Mastigocoleus sp. MO_188.B34; assembly: GCF_030065675.1. GTDB lineage: Bacteria > Cyanobacteriota > Cyanobacteriia > Cyanobacteriales > Nostocaceae > Mastigocoleus. The sequence continues at coordinate 40,051 of NZ_JASJDK010000009.1, forward strand.
ATCTTCACCGCAAACCTGAAATACGAAAGGTGGATAACTATAAATCTCACCTGCAAGCTTCAACAACTCAAGTCGTCTTTCTAGGTTTGGTAAGCGACTCATAGCATCTTTAACAGCATCCAAGTTGGGTTGACGACGCATTACAGCAACGCAAGGAAGCTTTAGTTGTGCGTTTAATTGCGGTAAGTTCACCAAATTAAAGCCGCCAAACCCAATACCATCAATTAAAACAATATGTAATTGTGGTAAAAACTTGCTACCAACTAATAACTTACAAATAGTTTCAGTTGCATTCCAGCCATCTTGTTCTAGTTCTCCCCACACCATCCCTTCAATACGAGTTCCAGCACAAACTATTCCTGCCAAATTAACATTTTTCCCACTACCACGAACGAAAGGTGCATCATCAAAACCGATCACTCGGATTGTACGATTAAGTTTTAGCAGCGATTCAAGATTCAAAACCCATACCTCAAGCAAAATTTTTATTTTAAGAACAGATAGCCATACTGGAAAGCATGGGGACCCACAAGAGAAAATTTTAGAAATTGCTGCAGATGTGAAGCTACGAGATGAATATTCCTTGAAAGATGGAGATGGTATATGTGGAAGTTAAAGATGGTGAGGTTAAGCCTTATATGTAAGCGATCCCTCCTTCAGAAAAATATGTTGCTAAAAATGAAACGATTGGCAGCTTTTTAAGAGAAAATCTAAAAATTGAATTCGAGTATCACCCGTAGTTTGTGAGACTGATCGATTTTATGAAACGCCTATTTATTTTGCCTGCAACCATCTTATTGACGACAGTATTGGGAAGTTTCTTATCTACAACATTTGCTCAAATTTCAGAAAACCCACAACAAAATTCTCCAAATTCTACTGAGACTGAAACTCCAGTAGAACCTAAGCAAAAAGATTCTTCAACTCCCAATGAAACCGAAAACCCACTAGAACCGGAACAGCAAAATTCCCCAACCCTTAACGAAACTGAAGTTCCAGTAGAACCCAAACAACAAGATTCTTTAACTCCTAGTGAAACCCAAAACCTAGAAGAACCAGAACAACAAAATTCTCCGATAATAGACGAGACAGAAACTCCAGCAAGATCCGAACAAAAAACTTCCCCTACTGAGGATAAAAACAAAGAACCAGAAACGCCTGAAGCAAAAAAAGGTGCTTATGTCGGAATTCAGATGATTATTCTTACTCCCGAAATCGCCCAACAATTTAATAATGATCCAAGCACTAACTTGAAAGTCGCGGAAACCAAAGGAATACTGATCGTCAAAGTTTTTCCCAATTCACCAGCAGAAACTGCAGGTTTACGTCGGGGAGACATAATTACAGAAGTTTCTGGAAAACCAACTACTGACGCAAAAGAAGTGATTGAAATTGTCAACAATAGCAATGTTGGTGAATCTTTACCCCTTACCGTAACTCGTGGGGATAAAACAAATTCTGTATCAGTTCGCTTAGGAGAAAAACCATCTGAGGAACCTGAAGATTAGAGTCTGAAAACTAAAACCTAAAAATTTAGACCTTGACAGACAATTAAACTGTAATAAATTTTAACCATTTGTAAGTCTCTGATTGTAGAGTTAGTTTGGTTGGGTTTAGTTCGCCCTGCAGTCCAAAATAAGATAAAGGGCAAAGAGAAAGGAAGTACTGTTCCCCTTTGCCTAATTGCTCTACGTTAGCGTTGCGTGACCACGAGGTCACAGTTATCTTTGCCTTGTTAAGAATTAATAGTCGCCAAAAAAAATAACATATGCATTTATGGTGCTACGAGCGAGCAAAAAATAAGCCTATTTAGAATGCCGTCTCTCCTGTTAGCGCCTAGCGTTAGAAGCATCTACGATGTTAGTGACAGTGACGTAGTTATGGCTTTGCCGTGTTCTAAGCGTACCAGACCTTGGTTATAGGTATTGCGTGTTTTAACTTTTGAATTCCTCAAAATCAACTGTACTGAATTCTTAAATTGTTTTGATGTCCCCTTAAGGTATAAAATTAATATGAATAATCCGGAATCCCGACCGATAAACCGGAGATTAATAGGAGAATACTCATGGGGTTGTGGCGCTCTATCGTCCATCTCATTTTTAGGGGGAGATTTAGTAGATTTATATTCCTGATGTTTTTGGGGATCAATTTGAGCTTAGCTGTTACTTCATGCTCTATGTCCAATGCTCAGAATTCCGTTCCCGAAATAACTCTGGTGTCCTATGCAGTGACTAGACCTGCATACAAAAAAATTATTCCTCAATTTGTAGCCCAGTGGGAGCAACAGCACAATCAAAAAATCCGCTTCTATGAAAGTTATGCTCCTTCTGGTGCACAAACCCGTGCAGTAATAGATGGTTTAGACGCAGATGTAGTTGAGTTAGCCCTAGCGCTAGATATGCAAAAAATAGAGAACGCAGGTTTAATTCAACCAGGTTGGGAAAATGAAGCTCCCAAGAATGGAATCGTCACGAAATCTGTTGCGGTACTAGTTACCCGCGAAGGAAATCCAAAGCAAATTCAGACATGGGAAGATTTAACAACAGATAACCTGGATATCATTACGGCTAATCCCAAAACTTCTGGTGTTGCAAGGTGGAATTTTTTAGCATTGTGGGGTGTCCAAAAACAGATTGGAATGACAGATCCCCAAGCTTTAGAATTCACGAAAAAAGTTTATCAAAATGTACCAATAATGCCCAGGGATGCTCGGGAAGCAAGTGATGTATTTATCAATCAAAATCAAGGAGATATCTTAATTAATTATGAAAATGAAATAATATTAGCCGGGTTAAGAGAGAAAAAACGTCCTTATATTGTCCCCGAGACTAACATTTCTATAGAAAATCCGGTTGCTGTTGTTGATAAAAATGTTGACAAACATGGTAACCGGGAAATAGCGGAAGCCTTCGTGAAATATCTCTTCACCCCCACAGCTCAAAGAGAATTTGCCAAAATTGGATTTCGACCTGTAAATTCCAACGTTGCTCAAGAGTTTGCAGATAGATATCCACCAGTCAAAAAATTATTTACGGTACAAGATTTAGGTGGTTGGGATAAAGTTCAAAGCCAATTTTTTGATAATGGAGCCGCTTTCGACAAAATCCAAGCAAGTATTAGGTGATATTTGAGTCATGAGTAATGAGTAATGAGTAAGAAGTAATGATTGACTGATACTGGTAACTGGTAACTGGTAACTGATAACTGATAACTGTAGCGTAGCCTGCGCGTTAGCGTAGCGGGACACGTAAGTGTACACAGCGCATTAACTGAGAACTGATGAATCCTGCTATATCAAATAATCAAAATCAAAAAACTAAAATTCCTCGAATATCTTTACCTTGGGGAATCACCATTGGCTATCTCACAATAATGCTTTTATTGCCGGTTGCGGCATTACTTTTGCAAGCAAGTAGAGTAAAACCAGCAGAATTTTGGCAAATTGCAACGAGTCCAATTGCTCTTTCTGCATATAACGTCACATTTCTCACCGCATTATTTGCAGCGACCATAAATGGAGTATTTGGAACTTTAGTTGCTTGGGTGCTAGTTCGTTATGACTTCCCTTTGAAAAAAATAATTGATGCAGGGATTGATTTACCATTTGCTTTACCAACAGCAGTTGCAGGTCTGACTTTAGCAAATGTCTATAGCGAAAATGGTTGGATTGGTTCTTTACTAAAAAATGTAGGCGTCAAAGTTGCGTTTACGCGTTCCGGTGTACTCGTTGCAATGTTATTCATTTCTTTACCCTTCATTATTCGAGCATTACAACCAGTATTACAAGAAATGGACACTGATATTGAAGAAGCTGCATGGAGTTTAGGAGCATCAAAATTTCAAACCTTCTGGCGAGTAATCTTACCTCCATTATTTCCTGCATTGCTTACAGGTATAGCCCTGGGATTTTCTCGTGCTGTTGGTGAATATGGTTCGATCGCAATTGTTTCATCAAATATTCCTTTTAAAGACTTAATTGCATCTGTCCTGATTTTTCAAAAGTTGGAGCAGTATGATTACGCTGGTGCAACTGTCATTGGGACTGTTCTCTTAACAATTTCCCTATTTATTTTATTGCTAATTAACCTATTACAAGCATGGGGAAAAAGATATCAGTGAAAAGTTGCCAGTTAACAGTTACCAGTTAACAGTTACTAGTTAACAGTGAACTGTTCATGGTTAACACCACGTCTTCAGAGACCAGTTTTTATTCCCATATGACGCTGTGTACACTTACGTGTCCCGCTTTGCTAACGCGTCACGCAATACCTAGAGCCTGCGGCGACGGCGGAGCCTCTAGCTGCGCTACCTGCGGATCCGCTAACGCCAGTCCCTAGTCGCCAATCCCTTATTGCTCCCTTTTAGCCAATGAAACAGTCGATAAACCAAAAATCAAATAGAACCAAATTAACTTTAATTTGTTCTGCCGTTATATATCTTTTATTGATTTTATTTATTCCAGCGATTAATGTTTTCTACCAAGCTTTTAAAGATGGCTTCGGAAATTTTATTAGCTATATAACCACTGACGAATTTACCCATGCGATTCAATTAACCTTGTTGATTGCATTAATTGTGGTTCCCATCAATGCAATCTTCGGATTATGTGCCGCATGGGTGATTGCTCGACGCAAATTTCCCGGTCGCGCCTTAGTTATTAGTATTTTAGACGTTCCATTTTCTGTGTCACCTGTAGTTGCAGGCTTAATGATGGTTTTACTTTACGGGCGTAATGGGTGGCTTGGTTCAGTTTTAGAATCTATCAATTTCAAGGTCATCTTTGCTCTACCTGGCATGATTTTAGCAACAGCTTTCGTAACTATGCCTTTTGTTGCTCGTGAAGTGATTCCAGTTCTGGAAGAAATTGGTCCAGATCAAGAAGAAGCAGCTAGGACTTTGGGAGCTAGTCAGTGGCAAACTTTCTGGCGAGTTACTTTACCCAATATTCGTTGGGGTCTGCTTTATGGATTAATTTTGACTAATGCCCGAGCGATGGGAGAATTTGGGGCTGTTTCCGTAGTGTCGGGCAATATTATTCGTAAAACTCAAACTTTACCTTTATTTGTAGAACAAGCTTATAAACAATATGAGACTCAAACAGCATTTGCTGCTGCTGTTTTGCTTGCTTGTCTAGGTTTTGTCAGTCTTGTTTTAAAAGAGATTGTTGAACGCAAAACTCATAACAAAACAAGTTGAAACTGACAAGCCTCCATCGAATTAATTTGACGCTTTGTATAGACGTAAATTTTCCAGTAACAAGCGTTAATTAACCTCCAAAGAACAAAAATTTATATCATCGGGAACATTCCGAGTAGAAAAATTTCTGAAACAAATTTCTATATTTTTGAGTCTTGTAGAGACTTACCTTGGTATGTCTCTACAGATTTTTGATGACGTACATATCTCTCAGAATTGAGACGTTCTAAACCCTTGGAGATATTTATCTAATAACTGACAGTTCCAGAATTTATTTGTTCTGAAATCGCTTACAGCTTGTAAACTCTTAGGAGCCAAGGGAAAGCACCCCCTAACAACAAATTATATTTGCGAGCGAGAAGGGAACTTTCCTTTAGTTGCCAAAACCTAGGTAGGACTGAGATTAGCCCTAATTGTGGTGAGGATTTAAGAGAATATCAAACGTTGGCAACTCAAACTTGAAAACTCAAACTTGAAAGCTCAAACTTGAAAACCTAAATGGTAACCGTTAAAGAAGTTTTAAGTTTTAATAGCCTAAGGATACAAGGCAAGATTTTAATTGAGTCTTTAGCTATTAAGTCATACTTTCTCTTTCGGCTAGCCCTGAAATCCCAAATTTCCATAATTCCAAACTTGAAATTTAAAAATTTGAAATTTAAAAATTTGAAACCTAAAAATTTGAAATTCAAAAGCTTGATGTCAAAAATTTGAAACCAAAAGTTTGTGGTTTATGCCATTTGGTTCTCAATTGCCCAGCGAGCTAACTCAGTACGGTTATGGAGATTAGTTTTGCCTAACATGTTGGAAACATGGCTTTCAACAGTACGTTGAGACACGTTTAGCTCTTCAGCAATCTCGCGATTAGCTAAACCTCTAGCTACAAACTGCACCACTTTAAGTTCCGTTGGAGTAAGTTGCACATCGAAAGGAACTTGAATCCTGGAACCATTATCTCCGCCTTTAGCTTGGTGTTCTTTCCAACGGATAGTTTGCTTGAGTGAAGATTCTACTTGGGCTACTAATTCTTCCGGTTCGAATGGTTTGACCATGTAGACATCTGCACCCTTGTTCAGACCCTTTACTCGGTCTGCACTTTGCCCCTTGGCTGAGAGGAAAAGGACAGGGATCCAAGCAGTGCGTTCGGTTTGCCGAACTTGTTCGACAAAGGTATAACCATCCATTTCCGGCATCATTACATCGCAAATAATCATGTCTGGAATATCTTGCTCCAAGATATCCAGAGCTTCCCGACCATTTTCGGCTGTAATGACTTCATAGCCCCGGAACTCTAAATAATCCTTCACCAGCAAGATGAGGTTAGGGTCATCATCAATCAATAGAAGTCTTTTGTGATCTTTCATGCTGGGTTCTTTCATAGCAGTGGCACTTGTCGCGCTTCGGTCCATCAAGGTCTTGTGTAGTTATCGTCTATGGTGGATTATTGAGATGTTGTTGTTTTTTCTTACATGACTCACCCTTGCTTGCACTAAATCTCCTTGAGTGTCAGCCACTCTTAATTAGACCCAGTGTGCAATGGCTTAAGTCTCGTAAGGATACGTAGAGCAGTAGTATCTATAATGCGCTATTATATATCGCTTTGAAAGTGGCAGGCTAAAAAACACCGAATAAATAATAATCTTTCAGATTTATATCTAAATGTTCGCCCTATACGCTCTCAAATCTAAACATATGTCGCTTTTCTAATTTCTACCGCTTCTCATACCCTATAAATGTTAAGCTTCCATAAGTTGCTTTTTCCTTTATAAGATTTTTTGCGGTTGAGATGAGCTTACAGCCGATTCTTTTTACCCTTAATTACCTATATTAATAGTTATTGGATTTTGGGTTCTATTACTTTTGGATTAGCTTTGCACTTAAATCATTTTTCATAAACCTTCAAAGTAAGTTATTCGGCTCGATCCCCATAAATAAACTTGCAACCACTTGGATTTAGATACTCCCATGCAGTAAAAACGAGTATATTGATGTTGACCATACCTTAATCGACCGACCTGTTTTTTTAAGTTTCCCCAAAATTCAAGGTCAATTCGTTTTAAACAAATTTTTCGATTTGTCTGCTCAGTACAGATAAAAATTTGAGACTGACTTTTTGTGAGCCGCGAACTTTCTACACAAATATTCGGGATTTTATATCCCTTTTGTTGGATTGTTTTCGGTATTCGAACATTTAAGTTAATCACTTTATTATTACCCGTAAAGGCAGATCTATGTTTACTGTTCTATAACAATTTTTTCGCTTTGCAAATATTGCCTAGGTAAAACTATCCCAAAGACACTAAAAAAAACAAAAATAATATTTTTATTAAGTATTTTTACTTACGATGACTAACACTTTTCAAGTTCGGGAACCCGTACTAAGTTAATTGTTGCCATCACAGGCTTTCCTTCGGTAAATTAGCACTCAGGAGTCGAGAGTGCTAACAAGGCGAGTAAATTTGTATGGCAGCAGTATCTCTAAGTGTTTCTACAGTTAAACCATTAGGCGATCGCGTATTTGTAAAAGTGAGCGCCTCGGAAGAAAAAACCGCTGGTGGTTTGTATTTGCCTGATACAGCAAAAGAAAAGCCCCAAGTTGGTGAAGTAATTTCTGTTGGTGACGGTAAGCTTAAAGATGATGGTAGCCGCATGGCTATGGATGTAAAAGTTGGAGATAAGGTTCTTTACTCCAAATATGCTGGTACCGACATTAAGTTGGGTACAGATGAATATGTATTACTTTCAGAGAAAGATATTCTGGCGGTAGTTTCGTAGTTTTCTAAATTCATGGATTAAGAGTTAGAGGCGAAGATCGCTCAAAAGACGATCAGTCAAAAACTCTTAATTCACACCTCATCAAATATTTTGACAGTTAATTAAAAACCCAGAGCTTACTAACTTCTTCCACTACTATGGCTAAGCGAATTATTTACAACGAGAATGCGCGCCGTGCCTTGGAAAAAGGTATGGATATTTTAACTGAGGCTGTAGCGGTTACTCTTGGTCCCAAGGGTCGCAACGTAGTTTTAGAGAAAAAATTTGGTGCACCACAAATTATTAATGATGGTGTCACAATTGCGAAAGAAATTGAGTTAGAAGATCACGTAGAAAACACCGGCGTTTCTTTGATCCGTCAGGCTGCTTCTAAAACTAATGATGCTGCAGGTGATGGAACAACCACAGCTACTGTTTTGGCTCATGCGATGGTTAAAGAAGGCATGCGCAATGTTGCAGCTGGTGCGAACGCGATTCAACTTAAGCGTGGAATTGACAAAGCAGCAGCTTTCTTGGTTGATAAAATCAAAGAAAATGCTCGCTCAGTAGAAGATTCTAAAGCTATTGCTCAAGTAGGATCGATCTCTGCTGGTAACGACGAAGAAGTCGGTCAGATGATATCCCAAGCAATGGATAAAGTTGGTAAGGAAGGTGTGATTTCCTTGGAAGAAGGGAAGTCCATGTCTACCGAACTAGAGATTACTGAAGGGATGCGCTTTGACAAAGGCTACATCTCTCCTTACTTCGCTACTGATACTGAGCGGATGGAAGCAGTTTTTGACGAACCTCAAATCCTGCTGACCGACAAGAAAATTGCTCTCGTACAAGATTTGGTTCCAGTTCTGGAGCAGGTTGCTCGCGCTGGTAAGCCTTTAGTAATTATTGCTGAAGATATTGAAAAAGAAGCTTTAGCAACTTTGGTTGTTAACCGTCTACGTGGTGTACTCAACGTTGCAGCGATCAAAGCTCCTGGTTTTGGTGACAGACGCAAAGCGATGTTGGAAGATATCGCAATTTTAACCGGTGGTCAAGTAATTACAGAAGATGCTGGTTTAAAATTAGAAAATACCAAGATTGATATGCTTGGTAAAGCTCGCCGCATCACTATTACCAAAGACAACACTACAATTGTTGCTGAAGGTAACGAGCAAGGAGTTAAAGCTCGCTGCGAACAAATTCGTCGTCAAATGGATGAAACCGAATCTTCCTATGACAAAGAGAAGCTTCAAGAGCGTTTAGCAAAACTTTCTGGTGGCGTAGCTGTAGTTAAAGTTGGTGCAGCTACTGAAACTGAAATGAAAGATAAGAAATTGCGTCTTGAAGATGCGATTAACGCAACTAAAGCTGCAGTAGAGGAAGGTATAGTTCCTGGTGGTGGTACAACCTTGGCTCACCTATCTCCTCAATTAGAAGAATGGGCGAATAGTAACCTCACAGGTGAAGAGTTAATTGGTGCATTGATTGTAGCTCGTGCTTTATCTGCTCCTTTAATGCGAATTGCTGAAAATGCAGGTCAAAACGGTGCAGTAATTTCCGAACGCTTGAAAGAGAAGCCTTTTGCTACCGGCTACAATGCTGCAAATGGTGAATTTGTTGATATGTTTGATGCTGGTATTGTCGATCCCGCGAAAGTAACCCGCTCTGCTTTGCAAAATGCTTCATCTATCGCTGGTATGGTCTTAACAACCGAATGTATCGTTGTTGATAAGCCCGAACCAAAAGAAGCTGGTGCTGGTGCTGGTGCTGGAATGGGTGGCGACTTCGACTACTAATATTTCTTCGCCCGATTATTCTAAATAAAAAAGCAAGCAAAAAAGCTGTCTCTTGGAAGGAGGCGGCTTTTTTGTTTTGAGGATTGGGGATTGGTGACCTGATAATATCTTTCTTTAGATGGTTGGTTTGTTGATATGTATTTGGAGAACATACTAAGCGTGCTTCTACCAACTCAGATTTATTGACATTAAATGTCTCAATTCACTGATACGCAAGCCCAAAATGACTTGCCGCTTCCGTTTCTATTAACGCAAATGGTAACGGGTTATTGGGTTTCCCGTGGTGTCGGCGTTAAACCTTACGGTATTGCGCTTACGCCTTTAGGCGCGTCTTAGCCTAAGCGCGTGTCCCTAGGACAAACGGGATTTAGCAATCTTTTAACCTTACCATGTAGTGCTATATGACTCATAGCGAAGCTCTATACAACCTCAATCCTTTAAATCGTTTCACTGATAAAGTTGAAAACTATGCCAAATATCGTCCTACTTATCCAGAAGAATTAATTGATAAGATTCTTGAAGGCTTAGCATCACCATCTCAAATTATTGCAGCAGACATTGGTGCAGGTACGGGAATTGCTGCACGTCAGTTAGCTGAACGTGGTGTAAGAGTAATTGCAATAGAACCGAATGCGGCGATGAGGGATGTAGGTAAAAATGCAATATCTCTAAATATAGAATCTAAAAGTACAGAATCTGAAAGTACGAGATCTAAAAGTACAGGATCTACACACATAGATCAGACATGCCCTGTATCTGCAAAATCAACATCATATTTTAATGTTGAATGGAAAGACGGAACAGCAGAAATAACAAATTTACCTGATGCATCTGTCGACCTCATAACTTCTTTTCAAGCTTTTCATTGGTTTAAACCCAAACCAACTTTATTGGAGTTCAGCCGAATTCTTAAATCATCTGGAAGATTAGTGCTAGTTTTTAACGATTTAAATCGGGACGATAACTTTACGAAGGAATATCACAAACTAATTTTGACTACAGCAAATAACCGTCTTGCTACAGATTTTAATGCTAAAGTTCAACCCCTGCGAGAAAATCCAAAGTGGTGCTACCTTCAAAATCATATATTTGCATATCAACAAGAATTAGATTTAGCGAAATTAATCGGTTTAGCAAAAAGCGTATCATTTATCTCTTCAGAAGAAACAATACAAAAACAATTAGTTGCTGATTTAGAAGATTTGTATCGAAGTTTTACTAACGAAGATGGGTTTGTAAATTTACAATATCGTGCCAGCCTACATATCGCCGAGCTGACTCCTTAAACTTAAATTAACCTATTTGTAGATATTTTCAATTAAAACTATGGATAAAACACCTTTACATGCTCTTAATCCCTTGGGTCGATTCTCCGACCGAGTCGAAGACTATGTAAAATATCGTCCAAATTATCCCGAACCAGCAATCGATTTAATTCTCGAAGGTTTAGCCTTACCATCTCAGCTAGTTGCAGCAGATATTGGTGCAGGTACAGGTATTTCTACACGTCAGTTGGCTGAACGTGGGCTAAAGGTAATTGCAATAGAACCCAACACTGCGATGAGAAATGCAGCTATGGACGGGACACCAGAACATAACATCGAATGGAGAGATGGAACAGCAGAAGAAACAAATTTACTTGATGCATCTGTAGATTTAGTTACTTGTTTTCAGGCTTTTCATTGGTTTGACCCAGAACCAACCCTGCTGGAGTTCAGACGGATTCTCAAAGAGTCAGGAAGGTTCGCAGTAGTATGGAATAACCGCGACCGCAACGATAGATTTACAGCCGAATATAGTCAAATTATTCGAAGATCATCGAAAAATCATCCTGCAGAGTCCCGAATGAAAAAGCTTGAACCCTTGCTAGTAAATCCCTATTTTGTCAACTTTAAGGAATATACTTTTACTCATAAACAAGATTTAGATTTGGATGGACTGATTGGACGGGCTATGAGTAGTTCTTATCTTCCCCGTGAAGGTAAAGAACGTGAGGAACTTGTTTCTGATTTACAAGATTTATTTCAAAATTTTTCTCAACAAAAAAATTATGTTAGTCTAGTTTATTCAACCAGCGTACATATTGCTGAGGTTGTTAAAAATTAACAGTTAATATATTGACAGCTAGCTAAATATTGGTATTTTGCTTTGATATAAGGCTAATTGCCAAATATATTAACTTGAAGAAATTACAGCTTCTTACTCAGGAATTTATGATATATTATACTCTCAACACTTAAAGATTGAATAAACAAATCCTACAAAACTAGTCATTATCTTACATCTCTATATCTATTTCACTATTAATAAAAAGTTGCAGGAAGTAGATTATTTGTAAACTAGATTTTGTAGAAACTAGATTAGTTTACTCTTTTTTTAGATTAGCTTAACCTTTTATTAAATAAAACTTATTTTACCAGTGTCAGAACCAGTCAAAACAGTTGAAATTTTTCAAAAATCATCTTCTCCCCTTACTTATGTCGCCGGTCAGACGATATTTCAGGAAGGAGAAACTGGGAGTGTGATGTACGGCATTATTGAAGGTGAGGTCGATCTGATAGTTGATGGAAAAGTTGTAGAAACAATTACAACAGGCGATGTTTTTGGGGAAGGAGCTTTAGTTCAACCAAAACACGACCGAGCATCAACAGCGATCGCTAAAACTGATTGCATAATCGCATCTCTCGACCGAGAACGTTTTCTTTTTGCAATTGAAAATACTCCTATGTTTGCAATAGATGTCCTGAGAAGTTATTCTAACCGCGCTCGACGGTTGAAGCGTATGGTTGCTTTCTATCTCCAGTAGGTTTAAATTTATATAATTAAATTTATATTTACTTGATCCACATGATTTGTGATTCAGCCTTCAGATCTTAACCCTGAAGTACTCAACTCTGAAGTACTTAATCCTAAAATAATCAATCCTAAAGAACCATGCTCGGAAAACTGGCATGGGATGCTCAACTTAACTTATGCTCCTCGTCAGGGAAAAACAGTTATTGTTGAACAAAAAAATCAAGCACCATTAAAGGTACAGCGTCCATTATATCCAGAAGCGCAAACTCATGCAGAAGGACAAAAGATTTGTCACAGCATAATTTTGCATACTGCTGGTGGTGTGGTTGGTGGCGATCGCCTATCGTGTAATTTTGACTTACAACCCAATTCTCAAGCATTAATTACAACAGCCGCAGCAAGTAAAATTTATCGCAGCAATGGAATCCAAGCAAGACAAAAGATTGAGATAAATATTGATGAAAGAGCTTGTTTGGAATGGTTACCCCAAGAAACAATAGTTTTTAATGCTGCGGACTATCATCAAGACCTACGAGTAAACTTAGCAAGTAATGCTAGTTTTTTAGGTTGGGAAATTAACCGATTTGGACGTACCGCTAGGGGAGAAAAATTTGTCCAGGGAAATTGGCGATCGCACACAGAAATTTACCAAGAAGGTACACCCCTGTGGATAGATAGACAATGGTTACCGGGTAGTGAAGAAATTTTCCATAGTCCCAACGGTTTAGCAGGACAAGCAGTTATTGGAAGTTTGATATTTGTTGGTAATACCATTTCTAAAGACATAGTCGAACAAGTACGATCGCTTTGGAAGTCCAATCCCCAGTCCCCAACCTCAGGTGTTACTCGTTTAAATAATGGATTTTTATGTAGATATCGGGGTAATTCTACTGCAGAAGTGCGAAACTGGTTTATTAGTGTCTGGTTATTATTACGGACATCTTTTTTAAATCGTGGTAGTTCTGTTCCTCGGGTTTGGTTGCTTTAAAGCGATCGCACAAATGCAAAGGGTGCAGAAAAGATTGATTAACGGTTTTAGACACAAAGAAAATGCAATTAACACCGCAGGAAAAAGATAAGCTGTTGATTTTTACCGCTGCTTTATTAGCAGAAAGGCGTAAACAACGGGGTGTAAAGTTAAATCATCCTGAAGCGATCGCTTTTATTTCTGCTGCAATTTTAGAAGGTGCGAGGGATGGACGCACGGTATCAGATTTAATGAGTTATGGAACTACTTTGTTAACTCGGGATGATGTTATGGAAGGTATTCCAGAAATGATCAATGAAGTGCAGGTGGAAGCTACTTTTCCTGATGGAACGAAGTTAGTTACGGTGCATAATCCGATTCGGTAATGAGTGATGAGTGATGAGTAATGAGTAATGAGTAATGAGTAATGAGTAATGAGTGATGAGTAATGAGTAATGAGTAATGAGTAATGAGTAATGAGTGATGAGTAATGAGTGATGAGTGATGAGTAATGAGTAATGAGTAATGAGTAATGAGTAATGAGTAATGAGTAATGAGTAATGAGTAATGAGTAAGGTTATTTCTTCTGATTTCTGACTTTTAACTTTTGACTTTTGACTTTTTTTTATGGTTCCAGGTGAAATTATTACCCCAGAAGGGGAAATCGAATTAAATGCAGGTCGTCAACCAGTAAGATTACTAGTTGCAAATACAGGCGATCGCCCGATTCAAGTTGGTTCCCATTTTCATTTTTATGAGGTCAACGCAGCTTTAAATTTCGACCGAGAACAAGGACGGGGAATGCGTCTTGATATTCCTGCTGGAACTGCTGTTCGGTTTGAACCGGGTGATGAGAAAGAAGTTACAGTTATTCCTTTAGCTGGCGATCGTCAAGTTTACGGTTTCAACGCCAGAATTAATGGACGATTAGATTCTTGATTTTTGATTTCTCCACAGCACGGTAGGTAGCAAAGTAGGGTGTGTTAGGCGCGCAAAAGAATATTTTTTAGGTTACTTTTACTATGTCGCGCCGTAACGCACCGTCATGAAGATTAATATACAACAGTGTTTTAGACGGAAGATTAACGACACCAAAAGATTGTGGATGGTGCGTAACGCTTGCGCTAAAACACCCTACTTTTTTCCAAAATTTTTTCAAAAAAATTACGCATTACGGAACTCGTTTCTACGTTTGCTTGGTTCATCAATACCATTGAGTAACTGTTCAATATTCCTTTCTTCAGTAAGTCCTGGTGGGATGAAGTCCCTAATACCTTTTCTTTCTAAATTTAATAACCACTGGTAATCTACTGGGGAAGTTTCTGGACGGTCTAGCAAAGGTACTTTTTCCTGTGGAGTAATACCAGGAATAGTTGTATGAATATAGTCAAATTGAGAACGAATTGCACTCAAAAGATTGCGTCTGGTATTTTCTGGACCTTTAACACGAATAATAATTTTCTTATCTTCTCTATCAGCTTTGACTAAAGCTTTATTCTTTTCATTTTCAATAATCACTCCGTTACGCCAATAAGTTTTTTGAGAAATACAATGATTCATACCTTCAACTGCTTCCTCCCCAATTTTGTATTTACCATTACCCCACTGAGGATTAAATAATCGTTTTACTTGATCTAATGTTACCTTTGCTTCTTCTCTAATATTTTCATAAGTATATTTATTTATTCTTTTTGCTTCCTTGAGTTTCTTAACTCCCTCCACCGTGGCGAGATAACCACCTCGTCTTTTGTTGGTACCCATCAGCAACTTGCAAGCTAGTTTTTTCTAATGTAGCGAAAGAGTGCGTTTAAGTGTGCGTGGTAGTGCGTGGAAGTATTTTAAATAGTTGTAATTCCGTAGAGACCTTGGATGCAACGTCTCTACAAAAGCTGATAATTTTAGGTTTTTAAAAGATTAGTACGATTTGATGATTATTAATGCTCGTATTAAGTCGCTTTAAATCGCTTTTACTCGCTCTCACGCTTTAATACTCTACTTTGTGATTATTAGGGAGACAAGTAAACCAGCAAAGTGAAACATGTTAACAAAAGCTAAAACTGTTAAAAACTCCCGATCGCCCAAATCACCAAAAAAGCCTAAAATCAACCCGTACTTACTAAAGGCGATCGCTTTTATCTTTACGACTCTAATTGCTTGGTTGCTACCGGAAGCGCCAGTTGCGATCGCGCTAATAAAGCTACTATTCTTTATCCTAGAATATTTAAATCAAAAACGTAATTCTGAATAGTAATTTATCTAAGTTTTTAGGAAATACTTAACCATAGCAAGGATAAGTTATTTCATACCATGAGTTAGCATGCGGTGCGTTACGGCTTGCACCTAACACACCCTACTCTGGTATTTTCTTATTTTTCTAGAAGGCTTGAATTAGAAAAATATAAATTCAACAAATAATTTTTATCTTTAGAGGCGCACTAAAATGCGTCTTTTTTGATTTTATATATTTTTTGATTGAAAATCTCTTAACTAAATTATCAATATTAATTCAAATAATTAGTCAATACTAAATACATAACAATTTACATTATGAAATATGTGATGATTAATATCACTTCAAAGGTGATATTAGTTAACAGACATGATTTCATGATAATGCATCGGAAATATTCAAATGTTCAAAAAGCACAGTATTTTATCTCCACATAAGTAATACTTATAGAATACTCAGAATTGAACAATTTCCAAGCGTTGTATAGACAAATAGAAATAACAAATAATAGAATAGACATCCTTAGTGAAATAGCTACGGAAAAATTAAGGTTACAATGGAACCTTAGATGCACTGTTTGAGAGAAACAGTTTTTTACCAGGTTGTGTGGGGCAAGTTGAATAGCGCATGAAAAAATAGCAGAAGCGAGGCGAGATATTATGCTATTCGTTGATAGTGGCATTAAATTTATACGTCAACAATTAGCTGCAGAATTAGCTGACTGGAATCATTATAAAAAGGCTGGGTACATCTTTGAGAATCAAACACAGTTCAAACTACCCAATGGTTCTCATATCTCTCCAGATTTATCTTGGGTAGTATTAGAGCAATGGGATGCATTATCTCATGAAGAAAAACAATCAGTTCCACCTGTATGTCCCGATTTTGTGATTGAAATTTTTGAAGGGGATACATCTCTGGAACAATTGAGACTTCAAATGCGCGAATATATCGAAAATGGAACCCGTCTCGGTTGGTTAATTAACCCCCAAAAATCATCAGTAGAAATTTATCGCGTTCGTGATGTTCAAGAACGTAATACTCAAAAGTGTGACATTCTTGAATATGACATTCGAGAAATTGTTGCTTTTGGTTTTAGAAAAGCTCCAACTCTTCTTGGCGAAAATGTTTTACCAGGATTTTCTGTAGATCTCCAAGATCTATTTAATATTCAACTCAATTATCAACTCCAACATGTTGCTTGAATCAATCATTTAAGTACCAAAGAAATTTGATAATTTTTCTTTTGATGGAGTGAGGAAAAGTAAACAACCAAATTGAAATAAACAGCAGAGACGCACCAGTGCTATTGGTGCGTCTTTAAAAATATAGCGGTAGGCGCGAGCCAGAAGTCAGAAGTCAGAAGTCAGAACAGACCGCGCCTACGGCGAGCAGAAGTCAGAACAGACCGCACCTACGGTGAGCAGAAGTCAGAAGAAGTAACCTATTACTTATTACCCATATTACTCATTACTTATTACTCATTACTCATTACTCATTACTTATTACTTATTAACGTTGTGTAAACGAGAATTAATCAATCGATCCATCCATCCTTCAAGATAAGCTTGGTTTGCTTTCTGTTCTTCTGGATCTTGAGTATCAGGAGAATGGGGCATTAATCCAACAACTGCAGCATTAGTAACGCAATACATTGATTTTTGGAAAGTTTCACAAATTTTTACCCGTAAATCATCTTCTCCCCGGAGGGTTTTCTGATAAAATTCGTGTAAATAATCTGGTAAATAGTGACGCATATCTTGCATCAGCAATGTGGGAGGAATCCCAGAACCACCAATAGGTAAAGGATCTGCATACAACGCCCCATATTGGAAATTCCCTTGAACCGGAGGAATTTGACGCGCTTGAGCATTATAAGAGACAGTTCCAGGGAAAGGTGTTCCTCGAAAGAAAACAGCTTCTACATAAGGTACAGCCGTATCCATCAAGAAAGTTAATCCTACAGACTTGGGAATGATGTCATAGTCTTTATCTTTGATTGTGACGGTGTAAGTAATTGGTTGAGCTGCTGCTGCTACCAAGCCGGCTTTAATGTGGTTTACAACCTCAAGAATTGATGTAATTTTACCTTCATCGTAGAGATCTGATAAATCTATGAAGATATCAGACATCACCCGCCAAAATTGACCCAAACCACTGTAGTAACTATAAACCCGCAACTGTTCGATTAAAAACTGGGGAAATATTTTGTTAACAGCAAGAACGAAGGGATTATTTTTAAACTTTGCTGTAATGACAGCTTTTGCTCTTTGTTCAAATTCTGGCGAATCTAAATATTCATCTAAACCACCACCACCATGCCATAACATTGCTTTCATGCAATACTCGGCATATTCATAATTTATCCGGTCATGCCACCAATGCTGAAATAACTTTTTGCTGTTGATATCTCCGTTAAAGTATTTAAAGAAAGGAAAAAATACTAAAAACTGATGTTGAGCGATATATATTAGATTATTTGAATAAGCATCTAATACAACGCCATAACTTTTCAAAATTCCTACTACTTCTAAAAGATTAGTTTCACTATTAGGAAGTAAAGTTTCGTTATTTAATAAACGCTCTATATATTCCGATAAAGGATGTGGCGAAGATTTCTTTTTAGCGGTTAACATTGTGAACTCTCCCTAGACAGGAATTGGTCGTTGGTAATTGGTAATGGGTAATTGGTAACTGGTAATGGGTTTTTAACTGTTAACTGACAACCAAATTCTCAATTTTGACCTTTTTCTTGGTACCAGGAAACAATAGCAATGGGATTTGGCGGATTTACCATTGCAGTTATTGTTGTTTCACTCCAACGCGTCAACCAACTAGGTTGGATACCAAAAATTACAATTAAAATCGCTAAAATAATTGCTGGGTTGCGATCCGACCAATATACCCGTGGTAAATTAACAACTTGCTCTGATAAACGTCCAAAAAATGCACGGTTAGCAAGTATTAAGAAATAAACAGCAGTTAAACCAGTACCAAGCATACATAGCAGGGTTTGAACTGGAAACACCACAAAACTGCTGCGAAAGATAATGAATTCTGAGATAAAACCGACCATTCCAGGAATACCTGCACTAGCCATTACCGCCAAAATCATTAAACTACCAATTAACGGTAAACCCCGCTCTGGGTTCAATAGTCCTCTAATTACATCTAAATCTCGACTACCTGCTTTCTTGTAGACGACACCAACCAACAAAAATAACAATGCAGAAATTAAACCATGGCTCACCATTTGCATCACCGCAGCCAAAATACTTAATGGTGTAGAAGCTGCTGCAGCTAACAGGATATAGCCCATATGTCCAATGGAACTATAAGCTACCATTTTTTTCATATCTTTCTGAGCGATCGCACAGGAAGCACCAAATAAGACGCTAACTACCGCCCAAGTTGCAAGCCAAGGTGCAAGGTAATTCCAAGCATCAGGTAGCAAGTTCATCCCAAAGCGTAAAATTCCATAGGTTCCCAGCTTCAGTAGTACTCCTGCGAGCAATACAGAAATCGGTGTGGAAGCCTCAACGTGAGCATCTGGTAACCAGGTATGAAAAGGGACGATGGGAATTTTTATCCCAAAACCAACCAAAATACCAGCCAATAATACTAGCTGGGTTGTTAGGGGTAGGGCTGTGGTGTTTAACCCTTGCAAAGCAAAACTATTCGCACCACTAAGCCAAACTATACCCAAGAAACTTGCTAAAATTAAAATACCGGAAACTGCTGTATAAATTAAGAATTTAGTTGCAGCGTAACCCCGACGTTGACCGCCCCAAATAGCAATTAGCAAGTATAAGGGTATGAGTTCTAATTCGTAGAACAGGAAAAATAGCAGTAAATCCTGCGCGAGAAAAGCCCCCGTTACGCCAACATTTAGCAGTAACAGCAAAATATAATAGAATCTTGCCCTTGGAATTGAAATGTCGCTACTATAAATTGCAACGCAAGTTAATAGCCCATTCAAAACCAATAAAGGTAAGGACAGACCATCAATACCCAAGTGGTAGTTCAAACCTAGAGCATCTATCCAGGGCAAAAATTCGGCGAACTGTTGAGTGACATTGTTTACTTGAAAAAAATAAGCAATAACAATTGTCCAAATAAAGGCGACGGTAGCAAAAACTAAAGCTAATGAGCGAAAAGCTTTGCTGTTAATTTTTCCTGGTAATAAACCAATAATCGCCGCACCTAAAAGCGGCACTACAATCAAAGTACTAAGCATAGTCTAGAAAAAAAATTATGGGTCATAGATTCAGGTACGTTAAGTAAATTAAGATGAACGGATATAGCTTTAAAGCTTGATATACAGAGTTTGGAACTTGTATTTCTACATTCCTAATTCCAGGAATAAAACTGTTCGGAACTACCTTTTGAATTAAGCCTGATATGTGAAAAATTTATGCTTGAGAAGCTTATTTACTATCGATTTGTTCTGTAAATCTTGTTTTAGGGATATTAACCTGGAAATATTACTCTGGAAATATTACCCTGGGAATATTTTTCCTTCGCAGATTTTCTGGAGCATTTTTCTGGGACATTGTGATATGTAGAGACGCCGCATCGCAACGTCTCTACGAAAGAAAGATATTTTGTTGAAAATTCCCCTTCCCTATGTCTTCTATGAATTGTTTGATATTCATAAAACCTCAAACAAAATCAACTTTTTAATATCTTCTTTAAAACGGTAAGTTATCCAATAAACCTAGAGACCAGCCCAAGAAAATTCCTAAAATGCTGATACCTACCAAAATCGTCAGCAAATATCCTTGCGAACGACCGGAAACACTATACCTTAAACTTTGTCCGCCGAATACAGTTACAATACCAACGAGATTGACGAATCCATCAACTAAATAGCGATCGCACCACGCAGATATGTTGGACAAAAAGCCCACAACAGAAACAATGGTTATGCGATAGATTTTATCGATGTAAAAGTCATACCCCAATAAATCCTGGATCATTCGCCATGACATCAATCTCGATCTCGACCAAGCTTTGTGGAGATAAATCTTAGAACCAATAGCTACTCCTAAGAGGCTAGAAGCAAACAATGATGATGCTACATACCAATTAACGCTATCCAATGTAGGTAACAGATACCATTGCTGCAGCATTACAGGAACTAACAAAGTTACTATCGTTAGAGATACCATTGGTAACGCCATCGGCCAATGAACTTCCGGTGCACGACGGGTTTTTGGCTGCGGTTCTCCCCAAAACACTAGTCGGAAAAATCTTGTCAAATTTAACGCCGTTAGACCATTTACTAACAACAAAACTCCAATCACCCAAGGAGTAAAGTAAACTAAGCCATCAGACCAAGACAGCATCGCCCAAAAGCTACCTAAGGGTAATAGAGTTATCATTCCCCCAGCACCTACTAGAAAAGCCGTTGTAGTTGCAGGCATTCTTGACCACAAACCACCCATTTCCGTTAAATCTTGACTTGAGGTGGTATAAATTACTGAACCCGCACTCATAAATAACAGTGCTTTAGCAATCGCGTGGGTGAACAAAAACATCAGCGCAACGCCGCCTTGTTGCATCCCTACCGCCAAAAACACCAACCCCATATAAGCACTGGTAGAGTGGGATAAAGCCCGCTTAATATCTGTTTGAGCTACCGAGACCAAACTTGCACCAATTGCTGTCACTGTTCCAAGAACAACTAAGGTGCTAAGAGCTACTGGTGACAAGGCTAAGATTGGCTGCATTTTATACAACACAAAAGCACCGCCAGCTACTACTAAAGAATTCCGCAGTACAGAAGCAGGGTTGGGTCCTTCCATTGCTTCATCTAACCACAAATGCAAGGGAAATTGGGCGCACTTACCTGCAGGACCAGCAATTAAGGCTAAACCAAGCAAAGACGAGGTTAAAGGACTTAATTCGGCTGTCTGCGCCCACTCATACAGATCAGAAAAGTTTAAGCTACCTGCAAAAACGGAAAGGGTAACTACTCCCATCAGTAGTAACAAATCTCCGACCCGCTTTGTCCAAAAAGCATCTCTTGCCGCTGTTACCACCAAAGGTTGGGCATACCAAAAACCTACAATCAAATAAGTTGACAAGGTTAAAACTTCCAAAACAGCATAGGAGAAAAACAGGGAGTCGCTAATAGCTAAAGCACATAACGCCGCTTCAAAAAAACCCATCAAAGCAAAGAAACGTGCAACCGCCCAATCTTTTTCCATATACCCTAGGGCATAAAGTTGAGCGAGAAAACTTAAACCAGAAACTAATGCTACAGCCCCCATGCTGATGGGTGAGATATCCAAGGCAAAAGATAAATCTAAATCTACAGCCTTAAACCAGTGAACGATTAGAGTTTCCGGACCTCTGTTCGAGAAATCTTTAAATACAAAAAGACTATGAGCAAAGGTCAACAATGTGGTCAACAAGTTAAAGTAAGCAGCCGGTCTTGGTCCAGTTCTGCGAACTATTCCGGTCGCCCAAGGCAATGTTAGAAGCGCCCCAACTAAGCCATAAATGGGCACAAACCAAGACGTAACAAAGAGAAATTGATTCATGTAGATTATCCTTGACGATTTACCCCTACAAGAATGAGTGCCCAATGGAATCATTGGACATCAAGTTAATCTTGGGGCATTTTAGTTCCTCTTGATAGATGTTATTTTGCCATCTCATTTTATTCCCATAGATTTAAATATCTATGAAAAAGTACCTCCACAAACTCACACTTAACTTTTGATTTATTCAATTTTTTTTGGAGCTACGATGGCAATCTATCTTTCTGATAACCACAACTTATCTTTATAATTACTGTTAATTTTAACTATCAATTTTATTGTTCCATTGTAAAGCTAAAGGAACAAGCTTCCCAAGATTTTTAAAACTTTGTGATTCCTTTGCGCGACATAGAAAATTCTTTGCGGTAAATCAGTTACACCTAATGATATAAAGAAATTATAAAACACAAATGGTTGCTTTACGAATAAAGTCAACTTCTATTAAGCAAAAAGCCGTCATCAAGATATGTTAAGTTTTTTAAAACTATTTTATTATGAACTATTATAGTAATTTATATTGCCACGGGGACAAAGCTTTCATATGCTTAATTTGAGAACGCTTTATTGAGCACAAGGAAAAATACCCCCGGTCTAAATTTTCACCTTTGTTGTACCAGTTGATTTAAGTTAGTGGGAGTTTTGCGATGCCTATTGCAGTTGGAATGATTGAAACCAAAGGCTTTCCGGCGGTAGTGGAAGCTGCGGATGCGATGGTAAAAGCCGCTCGAGTGACCTTGGTAGGTTATGAAAAAATTGGTAGCGCTCGCGTGACAGTAATTGTCCGTGGAGACGTTTCTGAAGTCCAAGCTTCCGTAGCAGCAGGAATAGAAGCCGCAAGAAGAGTTAATGGTGGTGAAGTCGTATCCACCCACATCATTGCTCGTCCCCATGAGAATTTAGAATACGTGCTGCCAATTCGCTATACGGAAGCAGTAGAACAGTTTAGGACTTAGCAATAAAAAGGATGAAGGGATTTGTAAATTTGCCAATTTGTATGACCCAAAGGTGAGAAAATATTACTGTATCGGGTTTTTCGTTGACATGTCATTAATCATCTTATTGGCTTCAACATCCTTCCCTATAGAATCTAAAATTTCTCTCTAAAGTTGGAAATTTTGGGAATCTGGGATTTTAAAAGCTTGAGATTTGGGAAGTCTGAAATTTTAGAAATCTAAGGTTGTAGGAATCTGAGGTTTGAGAAGTCTGAGATTTAAAAAATCTTATATTTAAGGAATTTTAGACTTTAGAAGGTTGATACTTGAGAAATTTTAGATTGTAGAAATTTGCAACTTTAAAAACCTTAGGTTGAAATTTGAAATTTGAGGAGTCCTGATGGGAATCCTAAATTTGAAAATTAGAAATCTTATATTTTGTCAGGTTAAAACTTTAGAAGTTTGAAACCTTATAAGTTTTAAACCCCAGGAACCTTAGGTTTGAGAAGTTAAAAGATGTGGCTTTAATAGTCATCTTGCATTCAAAGCTTGTATGTTCAAAGCTCGTATTAGATTTTTGTTTTCATTAGCCTCTTATTAAGGAACAAGATAATGTCAATTGCAGTGGGAATGGTAGAAACGCTTGGCTTTCCGGCAGTAGTGGAAGCTGCTGATGCGATGGTGAAAGCTGCTCGCGTTACCTTAGTAGGTTATGAAAAAATTGGTAGCGGTCGCGTTACCGTAATCGTGCGCGGAGATGTTTCCGAGGTTCAAGCTTCAGTTGCAGCTGGAGTTGACAATGTGAAGAGAGTTAATGGCGGACAAGTTCTATCTACACATATTATTGCTCGTCCCCACGAAAACTTAGAATACGTTCTGCCAATTCGCTATACGGAAGATGTGGAACAATTCCGTGAAAATGTCAACGCAATTCGTCCTTTTGGTGGTAGACCATAAAGCGTAATGCAAATCGCCAAAGTGCGCGGCACAGTAGTTAGCACTCTAAAAGATCCTAGTCTTCGAGGTGTAAAGCTACTGTTGTTGCAGTTAGTGGATGAGGAAGGACGGATCTTACCGAAATATGAAGTGGCAGCTGATTACGTTGGTGCGGGAGTCAATGAATGGGTCCTACTCAGTCGCGGAAGTGCCGCTCGCAAGCTTGATGGTAGCGAACAGCGCCCCCTTGATGCGGCTGTTGTCGCGATCATCGATACAGTAAATGTTGATAATCGCTTGATATACAGCAAGAAAGATGATTATCAATAAATTGTTATCCGGAAATTGCGACCCGGAAATTGCGACCCGGAAATTGTTATCGGGACAATTGTGTTAGCCGTTCAGTTAACTTCCTCACAAAGACAGCTTTGTTTGCTTGATTTATTTGCTGGAATAGTTTGTTTTTTGTCTTGATTTTATTTGTCTTGGTTTAAATAATCAGCGATCGCAGTTTATGTAGCTGGGTTTGATTGCTGATAGCTGAACGGCTGATAGCTGTATATGAGGAGGAATAATTCGATGGTAGTCCGCAGTACGGCGGCTCCCCCCACAACCTGGTCGAGGGATTTAGCTGAACCACAGATTCACGAAAGTGCTTTCGTGCATTCTTTTTCCAACATTATTGGAGATGTTCGGATTAGTCCGAATGTAATTGTAGCTCCAGGCACTTCCATTAGAGCAGATGAAGGTACACCTTTTTATATTGGTGAAAATACTAATATTCAAGATGGTGTAGTGATACATGGATTAGAACAGGGAAGGGTTATTGGCGATGACCAACAAGAATATTCAATCTGGATTGGTAAAGACGCCTGTATTACCCATATGGCTTTAATTCATGGTCCGTGTTACATCGGCGATGATGCTTTTATTGGTTTTCGCTCTACTGTTTTCAATGCCAAAGTAGGTGCTGGCTGCATCGTAATGATGCATGCTTTAATACAAGATGTGGAAATTCCTCCAGGTAAATACGTAGCTTCAGGAGCAGTAATTACAACTCAACAACAAGCCGATCGATTACCAGATGTTCAGGGAGAAGACAAGGAATTTGCCCATCATGTAGTGGGAATAAACCAGGAATTGCGGGCCGGTTATCTGTGTATCGAAGATAATAAGTGCATTACAAATTTCCGCAGTCAAATAGAAAAATCTTATACAAACGATCAAGTTGAAAGATTAGAAGTTGAAAGGTCACAAAGGAGTCAGGAAGTGTTTAATAATAGCCTAGGTAGTGAAACAGTAGAGCAGGTACGCTACTTATTAAACCAAGGATACAAAATCGGTACAGAACATGTAGACCAACGACGTTTTCGTACTGGTTCTTGGCATAGTTGTCAGCCCATTGAAGCTAGATCCCTCAACGAGGCGATCGCAGCTTTAGAAAACTGCATGGTGGAGCACAGCGGAGAATATGTCCGCTTATTTGGTATTGACCAGAAAGATAGACGTCGTATATTAGAAACAATTATTCAACGTCCTAACGGTAATTCAAGCTCTTCGACAACAAGTTCTTATCAAGCACCAGCTAATTCCTACAGCGCACCTACTAGTTACAGTAATGGCTATAGTAGTGCTAGTACTAGCAGCAATGGTTCCAGTAATGGCGCACTTAGTAGCGAAACTGTAGAGCAAATCCGCCAATTACTATCTAGTGGTTACCGGATTGGAACAGAACATGTAGACCAAAGACGTTTTCGTACCGGTTCTTGGCAAAGTTGTAGACCAATTGAAACCACTTCTACCAATGAAGTAGTCGCGGAGTTGGTAGATTGCATGGAAAGTCACCAAGGCGAATATGTTCGTTTAATTGGTATCGATCCAAAAGCTAAGCGTCGGGTGGTAGAAACAATTATTCAAAGACCTAATGGCGCAGTTGCAACATCTTCTTCTAGCAATGGTCATTATTCCTCCGGTAGATCAACTTCATTTAGTAAAGCTCCTACAAGTAGTGCAGGTTCAACAGCTACCATTTCCACTCAGTTAAGCTCTGAGGTAACATCTCAGATCCAACAATTGTTAGCTGGTGGGTATAAAATCAGTGCTGAACATGTAGATAAGAGACGTTTCCGTACCGGTTCTTGGCAAAGCTGCGGACAAATAGAATCTACCTCAGAACAACAAATTATTGAGACTTTGGAATCTTACATGGCTGAATATCAAGGTGAATACCTGCGTTTAGTTGGTATCGATCCAAAAGCTAAGCGTCGTGTCTTAGAAACTATCATTCAGCGTCCATAATTAGCAAAACTGAGATTTTAGGGAGTAGAAAAATTAACGAGTAACAAAATAACAACCTTAGGGAAATTCTCAGTCACAATATTCCACAATAATCTTGGTTGTTAGTAGCTCAATATTTAATTAGATACTTAGCTGAATACTTGGAACTCAAAAATTTAACAGTAAAAGCTCACAAAAGTCAAAGAGAATATTTTTCCAAGAATAATTATTTATCAGGAAGAATTATTTACTAAGAATAAGTCTTTTCCGAGAAGAACTCTTTTTCAGTCATAATAATCTCTGAAGAATAACTTTTCTGATGATTCTCTAATTTGACTTACAAGTAAGTATTTTCTACTCTCTGATTCCTCAAATTTCTCATAAGGGTAAGTTTTTAGTTTTAACAATTTAGTTAAGTTAAATAAATTGCTGAAATAAATAAAACCTACGCCTGCGAGTTTTATCCCTCAAACATCTGCTTGTATAATTTTTGGCTCTAATAAGGTTAATATTCTTATGTCTGTGCCGCCACTGCGTTTAGGCAATCAATTTGACATACATATCAGTGGCGAAGTTAGTATTCACCAAACTGCAGTTATTGCCCCAGGAGTAATACTTCAAGCAGCTCCAAATAGCAAAATAATTATTGCAGCAGGAGTTTGTATTGGTATGGGGTCCATTCTTCAAGCTGCCCGGGGAATGATTGTAATTGGAGCGGGAGCTAATCTAGGTGCTGGGTTTCTGATGGTTGGTGCAGGTACAATTGGAGAAAATGCTTGTGTCGGAGCAGCTTCAACAGTTTTTAATTCTTCTGTTGCACCCGGAGAAATAGTTGCACCTGGTTCAATTCTAGGAGTACCAAATCCCATCAAGGAAGTACCTTCTCTCGAGGTGAATAGCAATACACAACAGTTAAACTCAACTACAAATCCTGAATCTGTAAGTTCTCCCTCAGGGAATGTAGGATCAATGAATGGAAGAGTTAATACGAAAAATCCTAGCGAAAATTTATCCTCCCAATCCCCAGAAACATCTCAGGAAAAAGAGTTGAAAACTCCATCTCCTGAAGAAAATCAGCTAGGAAATAACGAGCCCGATAAAACTGAGAAATCTTCTTCTGGTTCCCAACCCAATGCACCAGCCACTGAATCACCAGGTAATTTCGGCGCTCATATTTATGGACAAACTAATATTAACCGCTTATTAATCACTTTATTCCCTCACAGACAACCGTTAAACCAACCTGAATCTGATGATTCACCAGAAGAATAAATATGAATTGTGTTAATTGTAAATTGGTAGTTGTATTTGCGATTAACAGTCCCGGAGAAATTTCATGGAGACACACAACAAGTCGTCTCACAGGCAAACCTTATTTATGGATAGTGCCTTGGGATTAGTCTCTACCCGTAGCTTTCCTGCCATTGTGGGGACTGCGGATATGATGCTTAAATCAGCTGGTGTTCACCTAGTTGGATATGAAAAAATTGGTGGCGGACATTGTACAGCCATTATTCGTGGTGGTGTAGCTGATGTTCGTCTGGCTATAGAGTCAGGAGAAGATACCGCCAAGCAATTCGGTCAGTATGTTTCTAGCTTGGTAATCCCTCGACCTTATCCAAACTTAGACGTTGTTTTACCAATAACAGGTCGCCTCAGTCAAATTATTCAAGAAAATAGTTATTCTCGCTTAAGTAATTTAGCAGTTGGTTTAGTAGAAACAAAAGGTTTTCCTGCAGTAGTAGGAGCCGCCGATGCAATGCTTAAAGCCGCTGATGTCCAATTAGCCGCATATGAAAAAATTGGAGCGGGTCTTTGTACAGCAATTATCCGTGGTTCCGTAGCAAATGTTGCTGTTGCAGTAGAAGCTGGAATGTATGAAGCCGAAAGAATTGGTGAATTGAATGCAATTATGGTCATTCCTAGACCTCTGGATGAGTTAGAAAAGACTTTACCCGTTGCTAATTGTTGGATTGAAGAACGTCAACCATTGAACCTACCAATAAATATCAAAGAACCTATTACTGAGGCAGAATTAGTTGAATTGCCAGATTTGAGTCAAGTACCAGAAACAGTTAAAGAAACAATTATAGAAGAATAACTAGAGAATTTGGGAGTCAGGATTCACGAATTATAAAGACGTAGCGCTCTACGTCTGTGTGAGAGTCATAATGCTAAGTCGGTTTTGACTTTTTCTGTGCTTACGCCCTACAATATCTAGGATATGTAGCGTCGGCAAAGCAAGAAAGCTGCGCTACCTACGGATATGCTAATGACTTGCGCTCAGCGCCATACATGAAACCAATCCATTAAAAAAGAAAAAAACTAAAAAAGAAAAAAACGTTGTAGGCAACCTAGTGGGAGAAGGTTAATACAACGTTTTCATTAATATCCCCCGAAACACACCATGTTAATTGATGTGTAACTTTGGCTGGAAGGCATCTTACGCTTTGCTTGCTAATTTGATAATAGCTCTTTAAAACCATAAAGGGAATACCGTTATAATGATAAGTAGCATAGATAAATATCTATGATCCAACCCCTAGATTCTCATCTCCTCGCAGATGCAGCATATGTAGGGGTGTAGTGATACTAGAACAATAAATTCAATTACTTTTGCAGGAGAGTTTAACTTGAACCAAGTAACACTACATCAATTAAGAGTGTTCGAAGCCGCGGCACGACATGCAAGTTTTACTCGTGCAGCAGAAGAACTTTTTCTTACTCAACCTACTGTTTCTATGCAAATCAAGCAATTGACCAAAGCAGTAGGATTACCATTGTTTGAACAGGTTGGTAAGCGTTTGTTTTTGACAGAAGCAGGGAGAGAATTATTTTCTACTTGTTTGTCAGTATTTGATACTTTGGCTCAGTTCGATATGAAAGTAGCCGATCTCAAGGGTTTAAAACAGGGACAATTACGTCTATCAGCGATTACCACCGCCAAATATTTTGTTCCCCGTTTGTTGGGTCCATTTTGCCAACTATATCCGGGAATTGATATTTCACTTCAAGTTACAAATCATGAAGGTATTCTCGAACGGATGGGTAATAACCAAGATGATTTGTATATCATGACAAGAGTCCCTGAGAATATTGATGTTAGCTATCAACCATTTTTAGAAAATCCTTTAGTGGTTTTAGCACCTAAAAATCATCCCCTCGCAAAAGAGAAAAATATTCCCATTCAACGCCTGAGTGAGGAAGCATTTATTATGCGAGAACCAGGTTCAGGAACGCGCAAAGCGGTACAAAGTCTACTGAAAGAACATGACGTAAAAGTCAAAGTTAAGTTAGAACTAGGTAGTAACGAAGCAATTAAGCAAGCAATTGCTGGCGGTTTAGGAATTTCAGTTTTATCCCGTCACACATTGATTCCATATAAAGGTGATATAGCCATTTTAGATGTGGAATATTTCCCCATCCAGGGTCATTGGTACGTTGTTCATCCATCAGGTAAACAACTATCTATAGTTGCTAAGACTTATTGTGAATATCTCTTAGATGCAGTTAAGCAAATTAGAGATGAAAGTGTAACTATTCCTGCTTAATTTTTTTGAAACGCAGTAAAAAGATTCTCGAAAATATCAACTTGATTTTGTGAAATTACCAGAGGAAACAATGTTCCCCCCTGAAAGCACCATATGCTATTCCAATAAAAAGTTCAGGAGTAATTAGCAGATGATTCGGTTTTTGGAATTCAGCAGATAGTTCTAGTTAGACAAATATCTACTTACTGTCTTCTGAATTCTGAATTCTGAATTCTATATTTTAAATTCTATAGTCTGAACTTTATATTCTGATTTTTGAATTCTATATTTTAAATTATAAGTCTTAATATTCTAAAGTTTAAGTTATAAAATCTTGATTTGCCAACCTAAACTCTAATATTTTAATTAAACACATATCATCAATTTTTAAATCGAAATACTAAAAAACATTAATTATTAATACTAAAAATAAAACTAAGAAAGATTAAATATTCATACTTTTTCCTGAGAATTAATTATTAAAAATTCACGATTGATGAATGATTGACTTTAGAAGTTCTCAATACTAAAAATAAAAAAAAGAAAATAATTAAAAATTAAGAGGAAAATGGTGGTGATAGAATCAGACTTAGAAATTGATAAACAAACTCTAGAAAGCCGGATTATTGCAGTCACCGTCTATAAAGAACAAGCTTTAGTAACCCGCACAGCAAAGGTAGAGCTAACTGGAGAAGAAAGTGTTTTAATAATCAATCAATTGCCAGTAACTCTTAAACCTGAATCAGTACGTGTGAAAGGAAGTGGTAAAATACCAGTACGTCTACTCACGGTAAATACTGAAAAAAAATATTCAACAGAATCGATTATTGAACGACAAACACAGATAGAAAGACAAATCAAACATTTAGAAGCTCAGAAACGTAATTTACAAGCACAAGTAGATGCTTTAAGTTTGCAATCTAAATTTATTGAGGGTTTACAGGAGAAAGCTGAAGAACAATTTTCTGTGAGTCTGGCACGGAAAAATATGAGTTTGAGTGAAACTTTGGATTTAGTCAATTTTTTGGGAAGTCAATATAGTGAATATGCTATTGCAACAGGGGAATACAAGAGTCAGCAAAAAGAAATAGATAAACAAATTGAAGTCCTAAAACTACAGTTGCAATCTCTACAAACACCAAATTCAACTAGCAGTTTCAGTTTGTTGATTGCAATAGAAGCAACAGGAAGTGGTGAATTCGAGCTAGAAATTTCTTATGTCGTTACAGGCGCAACTTGGACTCCCGTCTATGATTTAAGAGTTGATAGTGTGAGCCACAGTGTTTACTTGAGTTATTTAGCTGAAATTTCTCAAAATAGTGGTGAAGACTGGAATGATGTTGCTTTAACACTTTCTACTGCTAAACCGGGTTTGGGTACCCTACCTCCACAATTAAAACCTTGGTACATTGATAAACCTGCTGTACCGGTTGCTGTTCAACAGAAACGAAGATCCCTTTCACGTTCCTACTCAATGAATCCTGATGATTATGAGGGATCTTCAGAAGAAATTGCTTTTTCATTAGAAATGGCTGAAGAAGAAACAAATAATGAAAGTGAAACTGTAATTGGAGCAGAAAGTCTTAATGGTAAGGTATCTAAACAAGGAAGTGTTGTCACCTTCAAGTTAAAAAATAAAAGTAATATTCTTAGTGATGGTACGCCTCACAAAACAACAATTTTCCATGATGATTACCCTTGCTGTTTTGATTATGTAACAATGCCCCGTTTAGTTAGCTTTGCTTATTTACAAGCTAATGTGAAAAATAGTCTGAATGGTGCGACCTTATTACCTGGAAAAGCAAATATATTTCGTGACGATGTATTTGTCGGAACTACCGAAATCGCAAATACTGTTGCTGGTGAAGAGTTTAAATTAAATTTGGGTATTGATGAAGGGTTAAAAATTGAACGCGAATTAGTAGAACGTCAAGTTGATAAAAAATTGATTGGTAATAATCGTAAAATAACTTATACCTACAAGTTAGTAATTACTAATTTATTACAAAACGAAGCTAATTTAAAGTTATTTGAACAACTACCGGTTAGTCGCAACGAGCAAATCAAAGTTCGTCTCAGTCGTACTAGTCCCCAGATTCACCCAAGTGAAATGGGAATTTTGAGTTGGGATTTAATAATTCCATTTGAAGGTAAGCAAGATGTATTTTATCAATTTACTGTGGAGCATCCACCGCACCTGACGGTTGTTGGTTTAGATATTTAGTTAGATATTCTTTTGCCTCAGTTCAGCTTGTTTTATCAGCAAACTTGAAGACTGTTTAAATTAATTTAAAAATTGATTTATTGAATTTTAAGACCAATGTAACCAATAATTATTTTTCCTGGTCCTAATTCCGTGCAAAAATGAAGCCTCCATGCTCCTGGTGTCACGCGTGCATGTAAACTAAATACACGTTTTTTGCCATCAGAACATTCAAAAGTAAGTTTATCCTTGAATTGGTTAAGTCTTGACTCACTTTCAGGAGAGACTTTCCTGAAAGCATCGAAGTCAAAAGCACCATCTTTCCAGCTTTTACAATATTCTTCAAGCTCAAATAAACATTTTAATACTTGTCTGAGCATTGGTGTGCCGTTATCAAGGCACTGAATTTGTTTACTTACATTATCGCAAAATTCCAAGCAATGCTTTATTTAGTGGAAATTTTCTTTTATTGCTTTTAGACTGTTTACGAAATGCATTATCACCAAAAATATCGAATGCTGCAATCATTGCTTTTTTAAAATCATTTTCAATATTCTTGAGTTCTGTTTCAGATAATTGATTTGCTTTGACTAAACCTTGATTCAGAAATGTATCCCGATCACCATCTTGATATTCTTTGTAAGAAGTTAACTTAAAAGCTAAGAAACCAAGTACAAATTCTCGGTCATCCATTCGTTTTTTACGAGATTCACCAAGCTCAACAAGACGTGCAAATTCTCCACATTTAGCAAGTCTTTCCAGGAATTTAGTCGCTTGACCGGGGTTTAAGGCATGACGTAATTCTTGATTAGAAAGAGGTATACCCCCTGTATTAATACGTTTAAAAATATTATATTTAACTTCAAGAGGGGTACCTTTTGCTATCAGATAAACTGTAACCTGAGTTTCTTCTATACGTCGCTGATATCTACGCTCTAATTCATCATAGGTTTTTCCTTCTAACTCAATTAGGTATTCTAGTCCAGTCAATTTAAGAGTTCGATCGCTAACAAATTGCTTCAGAGTAGATAATCTTTGCAAACCATCTACAACTAACCATTCTTCTTCGTTTGTGCCATCTATATAAAAAGCTGGCAATGGGATTCTAATCAGAATAGATTCAATTAAACGACTTTTAGCTTCTATATTCCAGATACCTGCTTGCCGTTGAAAATCAGGTGCTAAATTGAGAGCTTCCTCATCAATTCGCCTTAATAATAGATCGATAGTTGGTTCTTTCGTGACAATATTTATTTTTTCTGGATCGTAGTTAAAAGTCTTTTTTTCATATTCTTCTTCCTCTTCTTCACCTAAATATTCTTCATTCAAATATTCAAGATTATTTTTTAACTCTGTCACCACATAAACTCCTTGGTATTAACGTTCATAAAATTTTTGCATATACATTCGCATTGAGAGATAGCATACTTCGATAGTACAGTTTCCCAAAGATTTAGAGACGCGAATTTGCGTTACTCCAATGAGAGTTAGCACAAACGCGTCTCTAAATAAAGTTTTATACTGTATTTACCTGGATTTTACGCCGCTACAATCTCATTGCTAACAGGCTTAACCCCAGCCATATCTAAAATTGGCGAAATCAAATCCTCTCGCTTCACCGCCATCATATGTACTCCTTGACATAATTGACGTGCAATAACTACTTGTTCTGCGGCAATTTTCATTCCTTCTTCTAAAGGTTCTTTAGCTCGTTCTAAGCGATCAATAATATGTTCGGGAATATTTACACCAGGAACGGCGCGATTAATAAATCGGGCATTTTTTGCTGATTTAAGGAGAAAAATTCCAGCCAAAATCGGTTTGTTTGAACCTGCAGCTATTTGGGTCATAAATTTATCCAGTCGTTCGAAGTCGGTAATTAGTTGACTTTGGAAAAATTGTGCGCCGGACTTTAATTTACGCTCAAATCGATTTTGCAAACCAGACCAACTGCGACATTGCGGATCCACTGCTGCACCCGCAAATAAATCTGTAGCACCATCAGGTAAAGGTTTTTCGTTGTAATCTATACCTTGGTTTAGTTTACAGATGGTTTGTAGCAGACGGGTAGACTCTACATCAAATACAGCCTTTGCATCGGGATGATCGCCCACCTTTACTGGATCTCCCGTTAAAGCCAAAATGTTACAAATCCCTAAAGCATGAGCGCCCATTAAATCGGCTTGTAAACCAATTCGATTGCGATCGCGACACGCAACTTGACAAATTGGTTCAATGCCATGTTGTAGTAAGATAACGGATGCAGTTAACGAAGACATCCGCATTACAGCACGACTACCATCGGTAATGTTGACAGCATGAACTCTCCCCTTAAGAGTCGCCGCCATATTTATCATGTGTTGTGGGTTACCTCCTTTTGGTGGAGCGACCTCCGCAGTCACCAGAAATTCTCCTGCTTCAGCTGCTTTACGGAAGCAAGTCAGAGGTATTTGGTTATGGGTATTAGGCATAATATAAAAAAAGACTGACATTTCCAGTCTAAAAAATTATGCGGGACAAAAGTTACAAAGGTTTGGAAATTACAAAGGTTTGGAAATTATAAAGGTTTAGAAAAACCTAAAGCAGCCTTAACTTGTGTGAGTGTCTCTTGGGCGACTACCTCTGCTTTTTCTCGTCCTTCTCGTAATACAGATTCCAAATAACCTTTGTCATCCATTACCGCCTGATATTTATCTTGGATTGGTTTAAGGGCGTTAATTGTGGTTTCTGTTAACAAAGGTTTAAATTTACCCCAGCCCATATCCTGACACTCTGCTGTGACTTCTTGTTTTGTTTTGCCAGCAAGCAGCATATATAATGTCAGCAAATTGTTACATTCAGGACGTTCTGGATTATCAAATTCCAAACCCCGTACTGGATCGGTTTTACATTTTTTGATTTTCTTTGTGATTTCATCTGGCGAGTCCAGTAAGTTAATTCGACTTAAATCCGACGGGTCGGACTTAGACATTTTCTTGGTTCCGTCTGTTAAGCTCATTACCCTTGCCCCTTCTTGACGAATTAAGGGTTCTGGTAATTTTAAGATTGGTTTCTCTGGCGTACCAAATTGGTGATTAATTCTGTTGACTATATCTCGCGTTAATTCTAAATGTTGTTTTTGGTCTTCGCCCACAGGTACTTTATCTGCTTGATACAGTAAAATATCTGCTGCCATCAGTACGGGATAATCTAACAAGCCCACGCTGACATTTTCCCCTTGCTTAACCGCTTTTTCCTTAAACTGAATCATATCTTCGAGCCAGTTCAGAGGAGTAATACAGTTAAATAACCAAGTCAGTTCGCTGTGGGCAGAAATATGAGATTGAATAAAAATAGTAGAATGATTTAAATCCAGTCCGCAAGCAAGATATAACGCCGCTAGGGTGTAACTGTTACTTGCTAAAGTTTTTGGATCTTGCGGTACGGTAATAGCGTGTAAATCTACGACACAAAAATAGTTATCATACTGGTCTTGAATTTCTACCCAGTTACGAATTGCTCCTAAATAGTTACCTAGGTGTAAATTACCAGTTGGTTGGACGCCCGAAAGAACTCTTTGCCTGTTCATAAATTTTAGTTTTTGGTCATATTAAATTTACGCCATATGATGGCGTGTTTCAAAATCATTACTTCTCTTGTAATTAACTTTTCTAACTCCCAAATCCTGACTTATGACTCCTGTAGAGACGTAGCATGCTACGTCTCTACGACTTCTTACTTTTTTTCAACGACGCAACTGACGCGTACCCAAACCAGCAAAAAAAGCACCCAAAATAGTTCCAGTCCAGACCCCAGATGTACTTCCTTGCCAACCTTTATACATTGACTCTGGTGAAGTTTGGAGATTACACATCATTTTGCCAATTTCCCAAGTTTGATTTCGACACCTTTGGGATGGAAGAGAAGAAGCTATTTGCCAACCAATAAAGCTACCAAACAAACCGCAGGTAACGGCACAAAAGCTACAAATCATCATTCTTTTACGGGAGTTTTGCATATGGATTGGGGATTGGCGGTTTGGGATTGGGGATTGGGGATTGGCGTTGAGTGCGTACTGATGTCAGCGTATTGTGGTTATTACATGACTCGACAGCGCCATATGAGAACAGGTAATCGTGAAAGCATGGGAAGAAGAAAACGGTATTTTCTATTGCCAT
Organism: Mastigocoleus sp. MO_188.B34; assembly: GCF_030065675.1. Taxonomy (GTDB): domain Bacteria; phylum Cyanobacteriota; class Cyanobacteriia; order Cyanobacteriales; family Nostocaceae; genus Mastigocoleus. Next base: position 76,367 of record NZ_JASJDK010000009.1, read on the forward strand.
GAACTATGCAAATTTGGTGTGACAAGCTAATGTTAACCCAATCGCCATATGCCGCAAGGCGGCACGCAGTGCTATCCCTAGTCCCTAATCCCTAATTCCTATATGCCGCAAGGCGGCACGCAGTGCTATCGCCGTTAGGCGCGGGCTCACCCCAGTCGCCAACCCCCCGATCAACCAGTATTTCTCATACCAGCAGCGATACCATTAATGGTTAATAATGCTCCGCGCAGTAGTTCGCCCTTACTGTAACGGGAATCAATTACACCGGAAGTGTAACTACTGTTTCGTGACTGACGCAGACGTTTGAGTAAAGATACTTGAATAAAGCCCAGGGGGACAATGGTACCGTTACGTAATTGTACTGAACGTTGTAATACTGGATCGCCGTCAAGTAATGTTTCATGTCCGGTAATTTGTAACACTAGATCCCTTGTGAGATGAAATTCTCTGAGGATTTGTTCAAATACCTTATCAAATCGAGCTTTGTTTTCTGGCTTGGATAATTCTTCTACGTAATGACGCGCCATTTGAATGTCAACTTTCGCCAAGGTCATTTCTGCTTTAGAAATTACCATCTTGAAGAAAGGCCATTTTATGTAAAAATACCTGAGTAATTCCATGTTTTCTTCAGGTTCTTCATCCAAGAATGCTTTTAATGCTGTGCCGATACCGTACCATGCAGGTAGCAAGAACCTGGTTTGCGTCCAGCTAAAGACCCAAGGAATTGCTCGCAAACTACTCAAACCTTTCTTACCGGAAGGACGACGGGCGGGACGAGAACTAATTTGTAATTGACTAATTTCCTCAATTGGAGTTACTTCGTGGAAAAAGTCAATAAAATCTGGTTGTTCATAAATCAAAGAACGATAGTGAGACCGCGATCGCGCTGCTAGTTCTTCCATTATTTGGTTCCACGGCTCAATGTCATCAAAACCGGTACGCAATAAACTGGCTTGAACGACCGCAGTGGTTATGGTTTCTAGGTTATACAGCGCTAAATCTTGCAAGGAGTATTTGGATGCTAGAACTTCTCCTTGCTCGGTAATTTTAATTCGCCCGTTAATACTGTGACCCGGTTGTGCCAAAATCGCTTCGTAGGCTGGACCGCCACCTCGTCCCACAGAACCGCCTCTTCCGTGGAAAATTCGCAGATCGATACCGTATTCCTCGGCGATGGATTGCAATGATTTTTGGGCTTTATGGATCTCCCAATTACTACTGAGAAAACCAGAGTCTTTATTACTGTCGGAATACCCCAACATTACTTCTTGTAAATTCGGGGTTAATCCATAGGATATTGGCGTATGGTCTTGCTTATTCTCTGTTTGTAACTTCTTGAAAGCCACATAACCACCTGCAAGTAAGGCACGGTAAAGTGGTAGTTCGAATAATTCCCGCATTACTGTGCGGGAGCGTTGTAAATCTTCCACCGTTTCAAATAACGGTACTACCTGAATACTACCAATTGCCGTTCCGGGGTCATAAAGTCCGGCTTCTTTTGCCAATAATAATACTTCTAAAACATCGCTAACTTCGCGACACATGCTGATAATGTAGGTTTGGCAAATATTTTCACCAAATTCCTGTTGCAGCGATCGCACCAAACGCATAGTTTGAATGATGTCGTTGGTTTTCTCTGAAAATGGTAGTTCTCCAGGAATTAAGGGACGACGAGTTCTCAGTTCTTCCACCAACCAATTTACTCTTTCGGTTTCCGAAAGTTCGTTATATGGTTTTTCCAAACATCCTAAATATTCACAAACTTCGTTGATGGTATCGGAGTGACGAGTTGATTCTTGACGAACATCCAATTTGGTCAAATTAAAACCGAAAATTTCAGCTTGACAAATTAGATTGTCTAACTCCTGACAACTTAAACCTGTTTCGGCTAAATTCCGTTGAATTAAACGTAATTCTGCCAAAAATTCCGCTCCCGAATTGTAAACTGGAGTTTGGTCGTCTTTGAGTGTTTCTCTTTGTCTGACAGCAACATTACGAGTGCGAGTATTTTCTAAGCGCTTGAGAACATAGGCTAACTTGAGGCGATAAGGTTCTTGGCGATATTTTAGCGCTAGTTCTTCGTAGACTTCACTCAGTTGAGATTGCTCTAATTCCAGAGATTCCAGCAAATCGGGAAGCACATCACTCCAATGTAGTGATACACTTAACAACTCAATCAGGTTTCTTACAGAATCGATGTACTTGGATAAAACCATCTCGCGTTGGTAGCAAGCAGTTTGCCAAGTAATTTCTGGAGTTACAGATGGGTTTCCATCTCGGTCGGAACCTACCCAAGAACCAAAGGTACAAAAATTCTTTCTTGGTGGTTTTAACCAGGGAAAGGTACCTCTCAAAGCATACTGTAATCTTTGGTATAACCCAGGAATGCTCTCAAATAAAACTTCTTGGAAGTAATGCAGTGCGTACTCAACTTCATCTAACACCGATGGTTTAAATTGACGTAACTCGTCCGTACGCCACCACAAACGAATTTCTTCCAATAGCTTATCTCGTAATTCTGATACTTCCCAGGGATATACCCCAGCTGCTCGACCCGCATAACGTTTTTCCACAAGATCTAATTGCTGTAACAATTGGACAACTCGCCGTTGTTTGTTACGAATTGTCGGGCGAACGATTTCTGTGGGATGAGCAGTAAATACCAGGCGCACATCTAATTGATTGATTAACCTTTGAATGTGACCGGGGGGAACATTAAGTTGGAATAGTTGGGGAAATAATGAAGCAAAAGTTCCAGTTTGCCTTTTATTTGGCTTTGCAGACCAACTTTTAGCTAATAAGTCCGAACCCACTCCGCTATTAACGGGAGAATTATCATTGCGATTGGTAGAAGGAGATATTATATTTGGCAGAGTTTCTGCGATCGCTGTCTCTGGCTCTGACTCATAACGAGTTAGTTGCTGTCTTTGTTCGTAGTCCTGTTCTATGATGTTAATCAACTGAAAATACAGAGCGAAAGCACGCGCAGCCCTAATTGCTTCGTTGATCCCCAGTTGTTCAATCAGTTTAGAGACCTTACTTGCTTGACCATCGATTGCTTGTCCCTCAGGGGAACACAAATCTCGGAGTTGTTTCAAAAGATCTACCATCTTTTGTCCGCATTCTTCTCGTAATACGGACTCCCATAATTCTTCAACTATTTGGAGTTGATGGCGTAAAAATAAATCAGATGCTGGGTCAATGTATACATCCCGCTCAGAAGAGTGTAAAAGATAACTCATTCCTCTGTTGTAGTAAAGGCAATTGCTGTGTAAAGTTCCTGAACTCGCAAGTCAAGGTTATGCAGAAGACCGCAAAAACCTTCATCACACTAAGTATTTTCGCTAAGTATGTTTTGGCGAAATAGATTTTTCATAAGTGTGTTTCTGCGAAGTGTATTTTTGCGAAGTTATGATTTGCAAAGTATGTAGATTTTGCAAATAATAGTTTGTGAAATTTATTTGCTTCCTCACAATTCATTTTCCTGTTTGCTCGGGAAAGTCCAAAATTGGCAGGCGTTCGCCCCTAAATAATTCTTCACTCGCTTCTCCCATAGCTTCCATTGTTTGAATAGCAGCTTCTTGTGCCACGAGAGCGGCGAGCATTGAAGCTGTGCCAATTTGTAAAATAAGAGACTGGGGGATGGTAAATATACCAAAGTCCAATCCAACATTTGCAGAGGGGTCGATGGGAACAGAAGGCATAATGACGGTACCTAGCTAGACATTTTTTGGGTTAATTAAAATCCGAATTTCATAAATTCGCTCTGCTTGCGGGTGAATAAAACTTTCTTTATTGATTATGCAAGCGATCGAGATAACAAAAGTGTTAAAAAACTTGAGAGTGTGATAAATCTATGGTTCTAGTTTACAAGTCCCGCGCACAATCCCCCAATATTAACCTTCTGTAAAGTTAACCACCCATGAACACAGTATCACTAGATAGACAAAAAGCATTGGCGCAGTGGGTTAGCCAAGCAACAGGTATTAACTCTGTCGGGGTGAAAATCCGCTTGCGGGGAAATGACCTTCATATTCTTTGTGAAGCGCCTATTTGTCCTCCGCGGTGGAAAACCTTATCAGATCTACTCCGAGCTTTACAGCAAACCGATTTGGAAGCACTTAAGAGTAACGATCAGCCAGCAGTTTATCAAGTTTTTGTCTATGGTCGTCACAAGGAAGAACAACGACCGCAATGGTGTCATCGAGTATTTTTAAATCAGCTCGATAAACACATTGAAGAAGTGGAACAGGCGCTTCTAAACAACAAAAAAAATTCACCGTCTTCGAGCGGAGCCATTATTATTTCCAATGAGAGTTTGGCACGTAAAGGAGACCCTGCGGCAATTGCTCGTTATTTAAGCGAAACCTTAAGTACTTTAGGAGTTGCTGTTAAAGTCAAGGTAAAAAAACAAAGAACTGCTGCACGAGAAGCGGCAAACAAGCAGCGTTTGTGGATATTTTGTCAATCGCATTATACCCCCGATCCATCATTAATTGCCGAGCCGGTAGCTGAAAAACTGCGTAATTTAAATTTATCCGACTACCAAGATGCTGTAATTGCTTCTGGGGTTCTGGGGGAAAATACCCATGATTGGTTATTACGCATTGACTTAACTCCCCGAGAGGTAATGCTTAAGGAATGGGCGCGTTGGGGAGATTTAGCAGCAATTTCACGTTTGGGAAAAATTTGGTTAAATAATAAGGTTTCAATTCAAGCTTCTGTTAAAGAGTCAACCTTACATATTTTTTGTACTCCTAGGGATCCATCTTCAAGCAAAATTCCTGATAAAGATTTTTGTTTAGAAGCAATTGTTCCCCAATTAGAAATTCTTGCACCCCAAGGAATTTCAGCAGCTACAATCTACGGACAAAAAACTGTTCAGTCCGAACCAACTTGGATCGATTGGATATCTCTTCCTGCTGCAGATCATCCAGCTTTAAATGTTCCTGTTTTAAAATTAGCAAAATCTGGTGATGAATCAGCATTATTATTTTTGCTCGAACGTTTGCTAAACCCTGACCTAGACAATCGTCTAGCTACAGGAGGTATTCGGGTCATGCTGTTGCGTAAAGAAGATTTATTGCACGTAATGTGTGATGCACCGATTTGTCCCACCCGCAAAAAAATTGCCCACACAATAATTGAATTTATTCGTAAGTTACAGATTCAAGGTGTAATGGGAGCCCGGGTATACGGTCGTCGTGCTGGTAATAAAAAACCGTTTTGGCAATTTGGGATTGATTTTCAACCCCGTCAGACTACGGTACCAGAAGCACCTCCGGAATTTGCAGCGACTTCTAATTTTGTCCAAGATTTATTACCACCTCCAGATACCGAACCAATTCTACGTCCCGATCTAACCATCGAAGAAGTTCAAACTTTTATTGGTACGCAAACCCAAAAATGGGGAACAACACTCCGAAAATTCCTATTATCAACTCAACTTTTTATTGAAAAAGATTCTGCTCCTCAAACAAGTACAGATACTCAAAAAGTACTATTAGCAGGGATTTGGGGTGCTATTGGTATTTTACTCAGCCTGCAGTTGGATTGGGCACTAGGGAAAATGATTGCGGATTACAGTCAAGCCCAACAATTGGAAATTTCTGCAAATAGGTATGAAGTAGCTGAAGAAAACGCCGTTGCATCCAATCCAACGGAAGGTAAAACAAATTCAGGTAATGGTGATGCTTTTAATCCCAATGGATTTACTCAAGCCAGAAAAAAAGTAGTTCGAGAGCAAAAAAAAGCAACTTCAACAGCAATTCTTTTAGCTGCACGATCGCAAACACCAACGTTTAATTCTCGCCAATTGGATGAGCAGTTAGCACTTTACAAGCAGCATTTAGCTAAAAGTGGTCCCCCAGATGTTTTAATTGTTGGTTCTTCCCGTGCTCTCAGAGGAGTAGACCCGGTCGCCTTATCTAAAGCTTTAGCATCTGAAGGCTATGAAGATCTGGAAGTATTTAATTTTGGAATTAATGGAGCTACAGTCCAGATAGTAGAATTACTTGTAGTCCATGTGCTTAAAGCATCAGAACTACCAAAAATTATTATTTGGGCTGATGGGGTACGTGCGTTTAATAGTGGTAGACCAGACCAAACCTTTGAGACAATCACAGCATCTGAGGGTTATCAACAGGTTATTCAGACTAGTAAAGAGAATAGTAAAAATTCCAAAATTGCAGAACAAAAGTTAGGTGGAAACAATCTAAATGACAATCAAAATATATATCAGGCATTTAATAAACGCTTAAACAGAAGCATTGCAGCATTATCTGCAACCTATCCCCAAAAGGAACAGTTCAAAGAATTATTAAATCAACAACTCAAAAAAATACCAGTCATTAGTAATTTTTCAAAAAAGTCAGGAAATTCTCCAGAGCAAGATATTACAATCCCAGCAGTTGATTTTGATGGCTTTTTGGCTTTATCAGTTCGTTTCAAGCCAGAAACTTACTACCAAAATCACCCCAAAGTTACTGGCAGCCATGACAGAGACTATAGTAATTTTCAGCTAATAGGAGAACAAGATATCGCTTTGCAAAGAATGTTGAAATATACTGCTTTACGTAAGGTGTCTGTGGTATTTATTAATATGCCCTTAACTAGTGATTACTTAGATCCCATACGTAGTAAATATGAAGAGTATTTTCAAACATATATTTTAAATATATCAAAAGCAAATAATAATTTTATTTTTCGAGATTTAACAGAACTTTGGCCAGAGAAAAACGATTACTTCTCCGACCCTTCCCACCTCAACCGCTATGGTGCTTATAAAGTTTCCAAAAAGCTTGCTGTAGACCCAATGATTCCCTGGTCAATAAAATAACTTGTAATACCAAAGAATATACTTGTGTGGGAGTCAGAAGTCAGGAGTCAGGAATCAGGAATCAGGAATCAGGAATCAGGAATCAGGAGTCAGGAATCAGGAGTCAGGAATCAGGAGTCAGGAGTCAGGAGTCAGGAGCAATTACCAATTACCAATTACCCATTACCAATTACCCATTACCCATTACCCATTACCCATTACCCATTACCCATTACCCATTACCCATTACCCATTCCCAATGAAAACAAAATCTCAAAATCTTAATTTAATAATCAAAACATGAACTTTATTTCAGGTATATACGGTCTGTTCTTGTTGAGCATCCTGGGTATTTACTGGTCTGTAACACAACAGAAATGGCAGATATGGAGTTTATTAGTTGCAAGTTTGGTGTTTTATGCATCTTTGCAACCACATTATATTCCACTACTTCTTACACTAATTTTTATTAATTTCCGCCTTGGAAAAGCAATTGGCTATAACACTTCTCCTGGAGAACATTCCTCAGATTGGCGTATATCTAACGAGCAATGGCAAATTGCCCATTCTGATTGGAATCGTCGTCGTGTTAGATTACTTTGGTTTGGAATCGGAATTAATGTTTTATTGCTTTATGCTTCTAAATATTTACCGGCAATCCTGAATTTTCTTCAATCAAATAATTTTATCGAAACAAATGTTTCTAGTTTTAAATCCATTGCACCCCTAGGATTCTCATTTTTCATTTTTGAATGTATTGCCTATTTAGTTGATGTTTATCGCGGAGCCCCCGCAACAGAAGAGTTAATTAATTTTGCATCTTATAAACTCTTTTTTGCTAAATTAATTTCCGGACCAATTACTCCTTATCACAATTTTATTTCTCAGTTTAAAAGTCTAGAATCTCCTACTCCAGAAACTGTTGCTGAAGGTTTATGGTTGATTGCTAGAGGAATTGTTAAAAAAGGTATATTTGCAGATAACTTAGCTATTTATGTCGATTTGTGCTTTGGGAATATTCCTAGGGCTGGAAGTATAGATTTATGGTTGGCGATGCTTGCCTATGGTTTGCAACTATATTTAGATTTTAGTGGCTACGTAGACATGGCTCGTGGTAGCGCTTTATTATTTGGCTTAAATTTGCCCAAAAACTTTGATGCTCCTTATTTGAGTACCAGCATCGCTGACTTTTGGCGACGTTGGCATATGACTCTTGGTAACTGGTTGCGTAATTACCTATACTTCCCATTGGGTGGTTCCCGTCAGGGTTTAATACGTACCTGTATTAACCTGATGATTGTTATGGTTATCGCTGGGATTTGGCATGGAGCTGCATTAGGTTTTGTTGTCTGGGGTACTTATCACGGTCTAGCTTTAGTAGTTCATCGTTTAACTGACAGTGTCAGCAATCGCATATCTTTGCTAAGGGTATTTTGGCTGCATCCTATAGGTATCTTCTTGGCTTGGTTATTAACCCAGTTGATGGTGTTCACCGCTTGGATTTGGTTCCGTTTACCCAATATACAAGATTCCTTACTCGTATTTCAGCGGCTTTGGGGTCATCCTGCTGATGTTCAATTTTTACAGAAAGTCTACCTGGAAGCTTTGAGCATGACCCAATATCAATTTATTTCCTTGCTAGCAATGTTAGCTACCGTGATGGTTTTAGTTTATATTTTAAACCGATATTTAACACTGCAAATCAACTGGCCTTTAAAGTTATTATTCGTACCTTTATGTCTGTGGAGTGCTTGGATTTTAGTACCTCCAGATGCCCGACCCTATATTTATTTTGATTTTTGATTTTTGTTTTTAATTTTTATTTATGATTTGTGATTTTCGCGTCTTGAGTCGTAGCTCTAACTGAAGTCAGAAGTCTTTAATTTTGACTAGATTTAGTCATTTTTTTTATTAATTCGTCAAATAAAATCATTTTCAGTGATTTTATCGATATTTAAGTATTAATACGGTGGATAGTTACTCGGATAGAGCATAAATTTTTATTGGTAACAAAGGTAATTGCTTGCAAAAAAATAGGTGCTTTTTGGGGTAATTACAATTAGCGTTCGTGCTTAAATTTGCGTAGGTAACGGATAAAGTTCGTTGCTATCTAGGGTGCATCTTCTGAAAGGGAATTAAGTGAAGCGGTAAAGAGTCAACAGATATTTTTGTTGGCTCGATTTTTTCTTAATTATCAAGTGCTATTCTTGTAATTTAAACTATCAACAATAATTATACTTAAGATAATATATATTGAAGCTTTTGATACATATTATCGGATATGTAATTTGATAGCGATAAAATCTTAATCCAATTTCCTGAATGCAAGCTACAGATGGTATGCCAGGAATAAAATCATATCTTGTGATTGAGTTTCATCTTGGTAGCCTCACTAAATGAAATTGGTATAAGTTATCAATTGATGTGTGTAATCTTTCCCATAATTCTTACTTATTTATGAGGAAAGCAGACTATTAGGTTTGTATATACTATGGTTGATGGAGTGAATATAATTTCTATTTAAGTATTTGAAAATTTTTAAATGTATCTGTAAACCGCCAAAAAAGCTTGATAGGCTACAAACAAACCCACAGTGAGGAGAAATTAATGGACGCACCAACACAAACAGAAGGTTATTCCAAGCCCAGTAGACCTAGTAGACCCAGTAGACCTACTAAAAGAGAGCCCAGGAAGCCAAAATTTCAACCCATGAAATTTGTGGACTGTAACACCGATAAACCGCGCATTTTCACCCAATGCTACAAATGTGACGTACCCCTTTTAATTCAAACTCACCACGATGGTAGCGAACCAGTAGAACATAGGGTACAATGCCCCAGTTGTAACCACACAGCATTTATTGCTATGACTCCGAAAGTTGACCAAGTAATTGTATTACAAGGTTGAGATATAGCTTGCTGTACTTCCCTTACGTAAGGGAACTTCCAAAAAAATAATTTATGACATTATTGGTTTACTGTAGGGGTGCACCGACGTGCACCCTAACGAATAATGATTTGTGTATTTTTTAATTGGAAATCCCCTACGCCAAAAACATCCATAAGGGTGTAGCATGCTATGTCTCCAATGTTAGCAGGCTACATCATGTTTAAAGGATCGACATCAATTGTTAAACTTACTGTCTGGGGACACAGTTGACGAATTTCTTTCCAGTTGGGTAACTGAGGTAAAGCATCAGGAGCAAATTTAATTAAAATCTGCCAGCGAAAACGATTTGCAACCCGTAAAACACTTGCTGGTGCTGGACCTAATACATCAAATCCACTTCCAGATTTTAATACTGTAGCGATCGCTTGGGCGGTTTTTTGTACTTGAATCTCTTCAGGACTACTCAAGCGCAATAAAATCAAGCGTCCGTAGGGTGGATAGTTAAGTGCTTGGCGTTGCTCTAGTTCGGTATTGGTAAAAGATTGATAATCGTGGTTTTGTACGGCTTCAATTACCTGATGATCTGGATTATAGGTTTGAATAATTACTTGACCCGGATCTTCACCCCTACCTGCACGTCCTGCAACTTGAGTTAAGGTTTGAAATGACCGTTCGCTAGCCCGATAATCGGATAAGTGTAGCAGACCATCGGCAGCAACAACACCCACTAAGGTAACTTGCGGTAAATCTAAGCCTTTAGTTAACATTTGCGTTCCGATCAGTAATTCTGCTTCGCCGTTAGCAAACTTACTCAAAAGTTGGCGATGTGCGCCTTTTCTTCTGGTAGTGTCGCTATCAAAACGAATAAACCGCAGTTCAGGAAATTGTCTGGATAATTCCTGTGCAACTCTTTGGGTTCCACTACCAAAAAATTTTAAGTAAGGAGAACCGCATTCGGGACAATTGGGAGGATGAGCGCAGCCATAATTACAGTAATGACAGCGTAATAGTTTTTGTGCGCCCGGTTCAGTATGGTGATAAGACAAGGACACATCGCAGTTAGGACAATCTAAGACATATCCACAACTACGACAAGAAACAAATGTACTGTGTCCCCGACGATGAATGAATAAAATTCCCTGTTGGCGTTTTTCTTGTAAATTTAGTAACGCAGCTTTTAGGGGTTTACTAAAAATAGATCTGTTTCCCTGTTGGAGTTCCAAGCGCATATCCACTATTTTGATTGGCGGTAGGGGACGGGAATGAACGCGTTCGGGCAAACTTAGGTAATGAGTCTTATTAGTTCCCTGCTCCCAATCTCTTTGCTTCTCATCCCCAATTGCACTAATCAAACTTTCCAAGGAAGGAGTTGCAGAACCTAAAACTAAAAGACAACCTTCCAATTCTGCACGCCATTGAGCAACAACGCGAGCATGGTAAGTCGGAGCGGGACTATCTTGTTTAAATGACGAATCATGTTCTTCATCTAAAATTATTAAACCTAAGTTAGGTAAAGGTGCAAATACTGCACTCCGAGTTCCAATTACTACACAAGGCTCACCAGTTAACATCTGTCGCCAAGTGTCATAACGCTCACCTTCAGATAAGGCGCTGTGATAAACAAAAACTTTATTTCCAAAACGAGCGCGAAAACGATCAGTTAGTTGGGGAGTGAGTCCAATTTCTGGAACTAAAACCAAAGCCGATTTACCTTCTACTAACAAAGGTGCGATCGCCTGTAAATAGACTTCTGTTTTTCCCGAACCCGTTACACCATGTAAAAGTACTTTTGCATAACCATCCAACTCTTGAATGACTTCTAATGCTGTTGATTGAGCGGGAGTTAGAGATTTTACCTGTTCTCCTGTTAAAGTTTCTCCTGTTTGAGGAGAACGTTCTGTTCTTAGTCTTTCTCGTTCCTCAATGAGAATACAGCCCTTTTGGACTAATTTCTTCAGGGTAGAAGTACTGGTGTGACAAGCCTGCAATAGCTCAGTTTGCCATAATTCACCCCCACGTCGGCGCAAAACAGCCAAAATTTCTTGCTGACGGGAAGTCAATTCATTTTCTGATAGGTCATTAATCAGTATTACCGCTTTTTGTAACTTTGGGCGAGCTAGTCTTGGTGCTTCCAAATAACTTTCGACTAAACCACGTCCGATTAATTCCTTTACTCCACGAGATGCTCCCCTTATTTGACGTTGTAAATACACAAAACTGTAATCTCCTACGGCTTGTGTTTGCAAAAGTTGCAAAATTTTCCGTGCTGGTAGGGATAACAATGGAAGAATATCAGATAATAACAACTCTTGTTCGTTCGAGTTAGAACTATCTAAATGAGAATTTTCCGTTTTCTGTTCCTGGCTAACTTGCTTTGGATTGATTTTTTTTAAATTAAATCGTTCTTGGTTTATTGTTTCTTGGTTTATTATTTCTGGATTTATTATTTCTGGATTTATTGTTTCTGGATTTATTGTTTCTGGATTAACTTGTTCTAGGTTAACTTTTTTTTGTCTTCTAATTAACCTTATTCTTCGTTGCGATCGCCCCAACAAACCAGGGGGTAAAGAAACACGAATTACCTGAATTAAAGGAGTATAGTAGTATGCTGCGACTCGATTTAAAAGTTGCCAATAATATTTTGGGAAAAAACCAACGCTGACAATATCTTCAATATCCCGAATTTTTTCTTTTGGGAAATCTACATTCGGCATAAAAAGCAAGCGAACGGCGATACCTCCAACTATTTGTGTTCCAAATGGAACGCTAAGAATATCTCCTGCTTTTACCTGCAAATGTGACGGTAACCTATAAGTAAATATTCCTGTTGCCCCAGGACAATCAACCAATACTTCAACCCATTCATTCTTCCCTGGATTTATTTTGTAATCTTCACTGTTTTGGGCAACCACCTTTGAGGGCAAAGTAGTATCTTGAATATACATAGTTTCTGAATTATATAAATAGATATTTTTCTGATATTTATTTGTCAAAATCAATATTTTTCATTAAACTGTAGCTGTTTACTTTATCTATCAACTTTTGTATTTACCAATACTTTCATGAGACATAATACTTGATAAATTTCATTTTATGTAATCCATAGAACAAATAGGAAATCAAGATAAATTGGTATAGTTTTGAAAGAGTTACTAGATAACAAAAATATTAGACAATAATTCGCTAATTTATATCGCTTATACTCCTGTTGATAGATATTCACCCTCAAAAGGATATGCGATGATTTCACCTGTATAAGTTTAGAGAAAATATTCTGCTAAACTACTCAAAATCTTTATTAGAACGAAACAGCACAAATCATTACGCAATCAAGTTGTATAGCCCTGATATGGTGAATAATTTCATGAATATAAACAAATAACCATAAAAATCAACATATTTCCTGATTGTCGATAAACTTGAGCGAATTTATTCATATTTATTAGTTGGCAAGAGAAATATAAGGAGGTTTAACATATTCAACTATCTCCATTTATTGAATAAGAATTTGCAATAAATATTGTAGTTGTCTAGATAATCAAAACTGCAAATTCAATCAAAGTTCTTGTATCTTTATGTAACAAATAACTTGAATAACTCCTTGATAGCTCAAACTCATAATGCAAAAAATTAAGCGGGATATATAGACATAAAATCATATCCCAAAGAATGATAAATTAATAGCATAGTAGTGTTTTTGCTATCAACAAAGGCGCATGTGTCTTTTAGGGAAAAAATAACCGATGTAGAGAACCATTAGCGGCTGTAATTAAATTATGTATCAGATAGAGCAACGATCCCTAAAGGAAAATAGCAATTCTGAATTAGAAAGCGTAGAAATCATGAAAAATGCTGCTGAGAGTCAAGAAAAGGTTTTCAATAATTTAGAGACAGTAGCAGAAGAAGATTTTGTCATTACCGAAAATCTTGAAGCAGAAGTGCGTAATGCAGATGAAATGGGAGCGGCACGTGCTTCTGGATATAATAAGACCGATAATGATGATGCTGTCGGAGCTTTTTTTAAAGAAATGGCGCGTTATCCCCTACTTAAAGCTGATGAAGAAGTAGAGTTAGCGCGAAGGGTTCAATTTTTAGAAGAATTTAGAAATGCACAAGCTTCATTGCAAGAAGAATTAGGTTATCAACCCAGTAAAGAAAAAATTGCTGCTCGGTTAGAAATGACCGGGAAACAATTAGAAAGTCGCCTATATCAAGGTCGAGTAGCTAAACGTAAAATGATTCGTTCCAACTTGCGTTTAGTCGTATCTATTGCGAAACGATATTTGAATCGAGGAGTACCATTTCTCGATTTAATTCAAGAAGGAGCAATGGGATTAAATCGCGCAACAGAAAAGTTTGACCCAGATAAAGGTTATAAGTTTTCTACCTATGCTTATTGGTGGATTAGACAAGCAATTACCCGGGCGATTGCTAATGATGCTCGTACTATTCGTTTACCAATTCATATTGTTGAAAAACTCAATAAACTTAAAAAAGCTCAACGAGAACTCAAGCAACAATTAGGTCGCAATCCGACAGAACTGGAAATGGCGGAATGTTTAGATATTCCTGCTCCACAACTGCGACAATTACAACAATTAAGACGTCAAGCACTTTCTTTAAACCATCGTGTTGGTAAAGAAGAAGATACGGAACTGATGGATTTATTGGAAGACGAAGATAACCAATCTCCAGAAGCAAAAATGAATGAAGGAATGATGCGTCAGGAGATTTGGGAGGTATTGAGTGACGTACTAACACCAAGGGAGAAAGATGTTATTTCTTTACGCTATGGTTTAACAACTAGCGAACCTTGCACCTTAGAAGAAGTAGGAAACATCTTTAATTTGTCGCGGGAAAGAGTACGTCAGATTCAAAGTAAAGCAATGCGCAAATTACGTCGTCCCCACATTGCTAAACGCCTAAAGGGTTGGCTGATATAGTACAGCTTTAGGTTGTAATATATTTCGTTAAACATATCTAGCTGAGATATTTTGGCTGGATATATTTAGTTATTGGATATATTTAGTTGAAATATGGTTGACTGCAGAGTAAAAATTATGAAGTAATAACAATTAGCTATCTTAATGAATAATTAACAAATGACCCTGCAGAATAGCTTTAGCTTGCGATTAGCTCGAGTGGAAGATTGTGATGCAATATTTAATTTGATAAAGGCATTAGCAGAATATGAAAAATTGCCTAATGCTGTTAGTGGTGACGTAAATACTCTTAAACAACATATGTTTGGAGAGCGTCAATATATTGAGGCGATAGTAGCAGAAAACCTTGATGAAATTGTAGGATTTGCCTTATTTTTTCACAATTATTCAACATTTCTGACTAAGCCAGGAATTTACTTGGAAGACCTGTTTGTCTTACCTAAATTCCGACGCCAAGGTATTGGTAAAGCACTTCTTACTAAACTAGCGCAAATAGCTTTAGAGCGCGATTGTGGGCGTTTAGAATGGAGCGTTTTAGACTGGAATGAACCTGCCCAGAAATTTTATCGCGCGATGGGGGCATCAATTTTAGATGATTGGCGAATCTGTAGAGTTACAGGAGATAAAGTTAACTACATTAGCGGATAAACAGTTATCAGCTTACGGCTGACGCCACGCCCTTGCGGGCTACAGTTAACAGTTAATGCATTTAACTTTTGACTTTATTGCGATCGCAGGTTACGAAAATTAACAAAATAACGGTCGTAAAAGGCAAAACTTAACAAAACGATAAGTATGACAGCTTGTCATTTGACGACTGCTGTTTCGTTTTTGAGAATTGAAAGGGACATTTAACCGAGTCATCCTTTTAGGCAGAGGAAACACTGAATGAAAAAATTTCTTTCTATTTTGATCGCGGGTGTAGCGATTCTGAGTTTCGCATTTTGTCCTCCAGCTTTGGCGGGTGATGCTGCAAGTGGAGCAAAAATTTTCGCAGCTAACTGCAACGCTTGTCATATGGGCGGCAATAATGTAGTAAACGGTGCGAAGACATTAAAAGCGGATGCCTTGGAAAAATATGGTATGAACTCTATTG
This sequence comes from Mastigocoleus sp. MO_188.B34, assembly GCF_030065675.1. Taxonomy (GTDB): domain Bacteria; phylum Cyanobacteriota; class Cyanobacteriia; order Cyanobacteriales; family Nostocaceae; genus Mastigocoleus. Next base: position 92,112 of record NZ_JASJDK010000009.1, read on the forward strand.
AAAAAATTACATACCAAGTAACCAATGGTAAAAATGCAATGCCAGCATTCAAAGGTCGCTTGAACCCTCAACAAATCGAAGATGTTGCGACCTATGTCTTAGATCAATCAGCTAAGGGCTGGAGCTAAGATTTAATAATCGTTATTTCCTAAAATTGTAGAGTGGGTAAGTAACCTGCTCTACAATTTGTTTTAGTGTAAAAATTACAATCAAATCATTATTCCAGTAAATATTCCAGTTTCAACAACTTAAACATATGCTTAATCGCTGCTACAGCTTGATTTTAGATTTTTTGGTTTTAAGTGTGTTGTTTGTTTGTTTGTGTTTGGGTATTTTTTTCAGCTTTCCCAATTCCTCGTTAGCTGTCCCTAATCCGAAAATGACAGCAGATAATTTCTTTCGGCTGGGTGTAGAATCCATACTAAGGGCGGATTACCAAGGAGCGATCGACAATTTTCTGAAAGTTATTGAGTTAAAGGAAGATTTTGCAGCAGCCTATAGTAATCTTTGTCTTGCTAACCTTCAAATAGAAAACTATCCAACTGCGATTCAAAACTGTACTAAAGCCATAAGTCTAAATCCTAAAAATACAGAAGCTTTGCTAGATCGCGGATTAGCTCACTACCGAGAAGGAGATTTTAAAGCTGCGATCGCAGATGATAACCGGGCGATAAAAATTAAACCCTATGATTTTCGCGCCTACTATAATCGGGGTTTAGCAACTTCTAGTTTAGGTTATTATCAGTTAGCAATTATGGATTATAACCGTGCTTTGAGTCAAGTTCCCCAGACCTCGAGTTTATCAATTGCAGAGATTTATAATGACCGAGGTTTGATGAATTTAGAGTTACAAAATACTTCCGCAGCATTGATTGATTTTTCTCTCGCAATTCGCCATAACGCAAATAACTACAAAGCTTATTTTAATAGAGGCTGTGTTTGTTCCAATAATGGCTATTTTCAAAAAGCCATACAAGACTTTACAAATGTAATTGAACTGCAGCCAGATGATGCAAATGCTTATGTCAATCGAGGTGTGGCTTATTATCATATTGGCGACCGACAAGCAGCGATTGAGAACTTACAAATTGGTGCTGCGTACTTTGTGAAACAAGGACAAGAGTTAGCTTTTAAACAAACTTTAGATTTAATCGATAATTTCGAGGAAGTATCTGAAGATGAATTTGCATATATTGCTTAGAGAAAATTTTTGATACTCTCTGACTCTAATCAAAAAGGTTAACTTCGGTATTATGCGAGAAAAGGCGATAGCGATTTATTGTTTCGCTAACGCCCATAACCCTGATGTTCCTTTTCTAGATTCAATCTTTTTGCTTTCGAGAATCCCTTTCAATACCGTTCGGATAATATATCTGTTTACCAACGAGATCCCTGTAGAGACGTATTAGCGCCTAGCGCAAGCGTACCGGATCCGCAAGGTAGCGCAGCTAGAGGCTCCGCCGTCGCCGCAGGCTCTAGGTATTGCGTGACCGTAAGGTCATAATTTTACGTCTCTACACGCCCAAAATTACAACCCATAAACCTTAACCGAACCGTATTGGAATCCCTTTCCTTTAATCGAGAGATTTAGTCTTTGTTAGACTTGTAGATTTCTTGAGATTTGAAATTAAACTTGATTGACGAGTCAGAGGATATTTCAAAAGTCATATTATTTACTTAATATATCTTGGATCCCCCTAAATCCCCCGCTGTATTGGGGAAATTTTGCGCCCTTTTTAAGGAGGTTGGGGGAACTCAACCGTGACTTTTTGTAACCAAGTATACTTTTAGGACATCCTCTCATACTGAATGCGCATACTACCAACAAACCAAAAATTGTGCTTGGTTCGGGGACTGACTGAATTGGGTTTTTTGGATCTTTCACATCAACATTAATGTCTACTTGAGCAAAACCAGGAGCAACAAGACTTAAAGAGTCATCTTTATCATTTATTCCATCCGCTAACAAAGTAACGTTGAAAGTACGACTTTCACCTGATGGAACATTAGAAAATATACGTGGTTGAGTATTTGCAACATAACCAAAGTCATCACCAACAACATCGAGGGTAATATCTTTGAAAACATCGCTTAAACCTATATTGATTGCATTAATCAAATTACTACTGTCGGAACTTAAATCTACTACCGAACCAAACCCAAAAGTATCTACTAGATTTTCATAATCGGAGCGTACATCTTTTGTGACTGCAAAAATAGGAATTATATTTGCATCCTCTAATTTTTGCTTAACTTGCTCAATTGCAGGATAATCTTCTCCAGTTCCTGGCGTACTTCCATCAAGGATAGCATCACCATTATTTGCAGGGGCTGAAGGATAATCCCCTGCTTTGTGAAACCTTGCATCAGTTGAGAGAACAACAACTTTAAATGCATCTTCGCGGAAGCCAATTTCACTTTCACCACGTACAGCAGTTTGTAACAACGCTTCTAGCTGTGATTCAGGAAAGTCATTTCCCCCTGTTGCAAAGAGATTATTAATAGTTGTTTGTAATTTTGTTACATCGCTAGTTAAACCAAGATCTGTTTTGTAAACAAAACTATTCAAATTTCCAAATGGAATCATAGGTTTATCAATAAAAGAACCAACTCCAAATTGTGCATCTGAAACTGTACTTTTAACGGAATCCACTAGACTGGGTACTAAGTTTTGGATATTTTTTAAATCATCGACAAATGAGCCAGAAACATCTTCTAGTAAAAATAAATCAAGTTTTATTGGCTTAGTGGGGATTTTTACTTGTACATCTACAGAGAGAGGATCATTTGCATCGAGATAAACATCATATGTATCTGGACTTAAGGATGCATTTTCTGGGGCTGGAGTAATACTTGTGATTTTACTTTCCGCAAGAGTTTGTGATGGATTTAATATTCCAGTAACGCTTACAGATAGTGCTGTACCTAATAAGATTCTTGAAAAGTTTTTAATTAAACTATGCATATTAAACTCCAATAAATAAATAATTATTTGTTAATTTTGATTTTTTAAATGTCTTTTTATCTGTTATCTGATTGAAGAATAAGGATGTGCCCAATCTTGTAGAGTATCTGAAATATTTTTTATTTAGCTTTTTGATTTAGCTTTTATTCAAAATAAATAAGGATACTTTGAACTACATTATTGGGCAAAACCTAATATCGATTCTCAATGAAATAAGTAATGGAGAGCTTTGATTCAGTATTTTCTCGGCTCGTAATAATCACGATAAGCGCGTTTTTTTTGAGGTGCCAGCATTTCTACGGACATTTACATAAACATTAAATTATAATTTTTAAACTAAATTCAGCTAATGTCTTTGACTGCAATAATTTCCAATTAAATGATTAGTTTTTGCTCATATAAAATTTATGAAGAGATGCAGTTTTCTTTAAGTTCTTTTCACTTATAAATTTTTATTATATTAATCAATCAAAACTTAAGAATACTAAAGTAATTACTTCTAAGAATATTTTTTCACTTAACCGTCATTTGATTATGAACCTCTGGCTTGAGAATGAGCGGTTAATACAATAAATATCATGTTATTGGGGAAATTGTTAAACATTTTTGAGCTTGATTGATAAATGTTTATGAATCTCTAAATCTCGATACTTTTAAAAATTTCTTTACTCATCAGGCACGATCGCCGATCTTGGATGCAACTAATGTGACAACTGTCTAATCAGCCCACATAGTAGAACTATTTAGGAATAAATACTCCATAATCAGTTACAATCATGAGCGAAAGTTTGCTTAAGTTATCAGTAAGTAATCGTATAAATATTTGTTTACTAAGTATTCATTCACTAACTTAAATTCAGCAAAATTCAAAATTCTAGCAAAACTTCAAAATCCCAGAACAGTTCAAATAAATCATATATAAAGCAATGCAAACACAAGATATAAGCATCCAAAAGCCCGGAATTCGCCCCCAAAATCCCAATTTTTCTTCTGGTCCTTGCTCCAAACGTCCTGGTTGGTCATTAGAGAATTTAAAAGATGCAACTTTAGGGCGATCGCACCGTTCCAAGTTGGGCAAAGGAAAGTTACATCAAGTTATCGAATTATCCAAAGAAATATTACAAGTACCTAGCGATTATAGATTAGGTATTGTACCAGCATCTGATACCGGTGCCTTTGAAATGGCAATGTGGACAATGTTAGGGGAAAGAGGTGTCGATGTTTTAGCTTGGGAAAGTTTTAGTCAAGGTTGGCTAACTGATGTTGTCAAGCAGTTGAAACTTCAAGATGTTAATGCTTACAAAGCTGATTATGGTCAAATCCCCGATCTGGGAGCGGTAGATACAGATCGAGATGTGGTATTTGCTTGGAATGGAACTACTTCCGGGGTGAGGGTACCCAACGGAGATTGGATTAAAGACGATCGCCAGGGTTTGACCCTATGCGATGCAACTTCTGCTGTATATGCAATGGATATTCCTTGGCATAAAAT
>NZ_JASJDK010000067.1 GCF_030065675.1 Mastigocoleus sp. MO_188.B34
TTGAAAGGTCGAGCTAAATGTTTTTTGTAAAGTTTTTCGTAACAACCAGCAGCCAAGATGCAGTAAGCTGCAACTCTTTCGTCAGACGTCGCAATAAATCCTCCTTCACCAGAGTTAAGCATCTTGTAACTTTGGCTGCTAAAGCAGGCTATTTTGGCGGTATGTCCTACATGCTTGCCATTGCTCCACTTTGCACCTAAACTGTGGGCGCAGTCCTCTATTAGGTAAATTCCTTCTTCATCGCAAATTTCTTTAATAGCTTCCATATCCGATACATGTCCTCGCATGTGGGATGCGATGAAGTATTTGGCATCAGGATGTTCTTTGATCTTGCGTTTGAAGTCTTCAACGTCAATTAGATACTGAGAGTTGCATTCCAGATATATGGGAATACCACCAGCATGAACAATACTACTCGGAACTGCAGTAAAGGTAAAAGCATTACTGAATACCTTATCTTGATATTCTAATCCAGCGGCTTTAAGACTCATAAAAAGAGCGCTACCGCAAGAATTCACAGCGATCGCATATTTATGTTCTATATAGCGACTAAATTCATATTCCAATTTAGTGACTTCAGTTGCTAACTCATCATCTAATTCAGAGGGGTCTATTTCTTCCTCGAATTCTGCGTGGAAATTGTAGCGATACATTCGCCCCGTTTCCATCAATTTTACCGCTTGCTCGATACCTGCTTGGGGAACTGGATCGGGAATCTTAAAATCTTTGGTAAATTCCATCATGCTTTTAGTGAATTTCTCACAAGTGAAGTCGGGGTCAATGAACTACGAGAATGCAATTACCACATAGCTTCAGGTAGTTGCAAGCAATGATCCTGACAACTATACAACTATAAAGTTTAACCGATTGTCTGGAACAAACACAGCAAAATTATCGGCATACCTGCAATATTATTTTGCACCCTTGCACAAAAATATCTTCAATTTGGCTGATATAAGTTCTGATAAACCAGGAAAATTTCGTATGGAAAAAATCCTTGAAACCTTTACTATGTGGTGCAACAAGGGGTCATTTATATTTGCTTGTTTATGTCAAATTATTTTATAAGTTAAAAGACAATTAAATGACGTTTATTATTAAAAAAAATGATCTATTGGTTATAAGTGTATATTTTGTGGCATTAAAACAAATGATGCTTATAGTCAAGCATAAATCGGTAGTTTGTTAATGATAAATTAACTACATATAAAACGTCATTAATACTTAGGCTTATATACTACCTATTATTTATAGTTCTAATGTATTGTTCAACTCCAAATAGATTTCAAACTTGGATGATTTTGGCAATTTTTCACTGTTTTCACTTTTAATCTATATAACTTAATACGCAATGAGTTATTATTTTGCTGCTGGATATTTGATTTCAAGAGGTGGAATATAGATCTGAAGCAAGTAAGCAAAATTGCTTATTAGGCTGACAGCGAGACTACATTAACAGTGTCTTCAACTGTTAGTAAATACGAAGAAATGTTAAATTAATTCTGTTCAGATAATTGTTTAACAGGTGCTGTTAATGAGTGTTTTAACAAGTATTGCTTGTTGCTTAATTACCGACCGTCGAGCTTGAGAAGAGCAAAATCTCAAGCAGTTCATAATTGAGAATTACGCGTAGCGCTGTATGAACTCATGATCGCGCAATACTTAAGGTACGCTTTTATCTTTAACCAATACCTTGTGTTAACCGGTCTAATATATATGCTATAGTTGCACTACCTAAAGGAACAGTCAAATTATCAATACCCAATAAAGAAAAGGTTTCTAATGCAGTTGTAATTACTGCAACCATTGTTGATACTAAAGCAGCCTGCCAAAAGTTACCACTCACGAAAATAGAGACTAAAAAACTGACAGTAAAAGTCACAACAGCCATAGTTGCAGATCCTTCCAAGCTTTTCTGTCCGCCAAAAACTTCATACTTGTTTTTTCCAAAACGCCTTCCAATCAAAGCTGCTAAACCGTCGCCCCAAGCCATGACTAAAACACCCAAAACAGCATACTGTGGTTGTTGAATATTCCAAAACCAAGCAATCAGAATTCCAATACTCACAGAATAGAAAAATGTTCCCAAACTTTTACGACCAACACTATTAATTCCCGGAAGAATAGGGAAGCGATAAGACAACAATGTGACAACACTAGCGATCGCTGAAGCTACAATACCGACAATGGCAGGTATGTCTAACCACCAAGCGAGTAAAATCACATTGCCAGTACCAATATGAACTATTTTGCGTATAACCTCTGAATCATCACTCCCTAGACGCCATACAAACCATGCTGCAAGAGCAATTAGCAATATCCAGACAGCAACCAAGCTAATTTGCACCCACAAAGGTGAAATAGATTCCGAGGCAACAGATAAACTCAACAAAATCTACCAAAATGCTAAAAATTTTCCCTTTGTTACCAATTTATTACATCGGCGTTAAATTAATAAAATTATTTCTAATTTTATAATCTAAGTAGGTTAGTAAGAAAAATCATAACTTGTTTGTAATAGTGCTTTAGCCCTTTAGTGCTACTACGAGCCAAATGCGATTATTTTATATTTCTTTACAGAGTTTACTTTTTTCTTGCCTACTTACTTAATTTCATAATCTAATTTCACAAGTATCTTGTCTGTTGGCTGGCTATAGTTAATGATTCATAGTTAATCGATAATAGTATGTTCTCTATTTAATTAAATACCTACAAGCATTATTTTCATTACACCCCGATCAGCCTAATGCTACTAATTACATATTTTGTTGGCTATTGTTAATTCTAAAAATACAACCAATTAAAATCAAGCTAATGTTGATAAAGTAAATTAGACCTGATAGTAGCCTTCAGACCTGGGGATCGATTGTTTTGAGGTTTCACATAAGAAACTGAGTGCAAATAATTTTGTGTTGTTGCCCATTCTTGGGGGAAATCGCGACGATTATAAACAGATAAAGCTTTCTTATAAGCTCTCATCGCCTGTTGGATATTTTCAGGTTGAGAGCCTTTGACCCGATAACGATAAGCATGACCTAAATTATTTTGGATTCTCGCCCATTGTTGTGGGAAAGTTTCCCGAGTAATTACTTTTAATGCTGCATTATAAGCAGCGATCGCCCTTTCTAAATTCTCAAATTGGTTACCCTCGATCCGGTTGCGGTAAGCATTACCCAAATTATTTTGTGTCATTGCCCATTGTTTTGCACAGTTTTCTCGAGTGATTACCTGCAATGCAGCACGATATGCGTTGATGGCTTGCTCTATATTTTCCGCTGTATCCCCGTAAAGTCGATGACGAAAAGCATTACCTAAATTATTTTGCGTCATTGCCCATTCTTCAGGATAAGTATTGCTAGTATAAACTCCTAAAGCTCGTTTATAGGCATTAATTGCTTGTTCTAAATTTTCAGCTTCATTACCCTTCACGCGGTTACGGAAAGCATTACCTAAATTATTTTGGATTGTTGCCCATTCAGTGGGATTAATTCGAGCTGTAATTACTTCTAAGGCCGCATTATAAAACTCAATTGCTTTTTCTAAATTTTGTCCCCGATCACCCTTAATTCTCTCATAATAAATATCACCCAAATAATTTTTAATTCTTGCCCAATCCAAAGGTGAAGTATCCCGCGTGTAACCTGATAGGGCTTCAGTGTAAGCTTCAATAGCTTGTTCCAAATTCTCACTATGGTTACCCCTACTACGATGACGATAAGCATTAGCTAAGTTATATTTTATTGCCACCCATTGCTGTGGTAGGGGAACCTGTTTTAAAGTTTTGAGTGCTTCATTATAAGCTGCAATTGCTTTCTCGATATTGGCTGCCCTGTTTCCATTAATTCTATAGAAAAAAGCTGTTCCCAAATTATTTTGGGTAGTGCTCCAATCAAAGGGGAATTTATCCGGGTCAAATACTGTGAGAGCCATTTTATGGCAAACAATAGCTATTTCAATATTATTAGCTTTATCACCTGCATCAAACTGGCTAATTAAATTACCGAACTCGACTAAAATTGCTGCTAGAGACTCTGCATCTTCTGACTTATTGCCAGATAAGATATTAGTTCCCCACTGGCGTAAAATTCCGGTAAATGATGAATCTAATTTATCAATATTATCCATCATCATAGGATAGACTGATTCTTTTCTACCTTGACTTTCCGCTGTAACTTCCAGAATTTGTAGGATAAATTGTAGGTAGTTTTGTTTTTGTTGTCCGTCTAAATTTTCTAATTTTTTTCGATCAATTGTAGATGATATAGAATCTAACTCTTCACCAATATACATCGCAATTGATAACATCAAGTTACTAACAAAATCATTGCCTTTACTAGATGCTTTATCTGCTTCTGAAAGCAAGATTTGGATTAATTCTTCATCAATTAAATCTTGATTTGATTTTAAAACATCTTTTTCTTGACCTTTTTCACAACTCAATAATTCTTCAATTAGATTTTGATATGCACGGAAGCGCTTTTGATCTGTGACTATCATATGATTATTCTAATTGCTTATAAATATACTTGGGTATTTTTAACTAAAATCCTAGCTTAAACTCAAAATACTGATAAAACGTCAGCAAACTTAAAATTCCTTTGTAGAAAAAACAAAAAGTATTCTATCTTAATTTGTAGATTTTTAAACTATCATGTATCGGAAATGAAATAAATAGATTAGCCTGTTAGTCTTGTTCTGAAAGAGTTTTAGTTAATTTTCAAGTCTTATTTTAAAATTTTGATAATTTTTTTAACTATAAAACAAGTGATATAAATTACTATGTCAAGATGTATAAAATAAAGTGTAAATAATGCAATAAGTAAATAATTGTTGGAGTTAATGTTAATACAAAATTTGTAATTTTTGTATTTTTTATTTATACAATTTTATCTATATTATTTATAGTATGAAGTGGGCATCGCCCACCATACTATAAAGACGTAGGTGCACTGCCATGCGCCCCCAAGATACACTTTCTAAAATAGCTATTTTCGTAACATTTACCCTTAAGTGATTGCTATTGAATCCGAATCTATGATTCTTGTGGTGGAAGCTGATTATTTTTGTATATTTCTAAGGCAGCTAAATAGCATCTGTTAGCAAAATCTAGATTTTCAGCTTCATCTCCACGAATACGATTTCTATAAGTGTTACCTAAATTATATTGAACCATTGCCCATTCGCTGGGAGTACGTTCACGTTGATATACTTCTAATGCTGCTAAATAGTATTCAATTGCCAGTTCAATATTTTCTTCTCTATCATCAAAAATGCGATCGCTATAAGCATTACCAAGATTAAATTGAATTGCAGCCCATTTATAGGGAGTTAGTTCTCGTTGATAGATTTGCAGTGCATTTAGGTAATGTTCAATGGCAATTTCAATATTTTCTGCTTTTTCATCTAAAATACGGTTGAAATAAGCAGTACCAAGATTATTTTGCACCATCGCCCAATCATCAGGATTGCTATCTCTTCCGTAGACTTCTGCAGCAGCTTTATAAGATGCAATTGCTTGTTCTAAATTATCAGATCGGTCGCCCTGCACCCTTTCCACATAAGCGTTACCAAGGTTATTGTGAGTTCCAGCCCATTGTTCGGAAAAGCGATCGCGCTCAAAAATTGTCAATGCTGCATGATATCCACTAACAGCAATTTCCAGATTATCACTATGGTTTCCCAAGGGAAATCTTTGAATCAAGATACTAAAGTGAACAATATCGACAGCAATACTTTGGGCGATGGGGGGCTGGACTCTAGTTGTAATATCCTTGACCCACTCCGTAATTGCTTTAGCTAATGTTAGATTCAGTTTATCCAAATTATTTTGTAATAATGGATAAACCATCTTAGCGTTAGCATTACTGTTAGAAGTTATTCGTAAAGCCTCCGCCAGAAAATCTATATGACTTTTCGAAACATCTGGCGGTAATGAAGTAATTAATCCTTCAGCAAGGGGAGCAGCAATATTTTGTAAGAAATTAGCGGCTCTTTCTTCGCCAATCTCCTCCAACATTCCTGCTACTTGAGTAACTTTAAGAATAAAACCTCTATCAATTAATTCTTGATTTTTACGTAAAACTTCTGCTTCTGAACCGCTAGGACAGTTTAATAAAGTTTCAATTAATTTAATGTAAGCAGAATAACGATCTTCGGGATCACTTTCAAGATTTCCCGATGCTTGTTCTACTGCTTCTTTTAACTGTTGTGCTAAATTTCGTAAAAAATAAGCAGCCCCTTGTGCACCCTGCTCTTCTGCTTGATTTGCTACATGTTCCATAATTTTAATGAAATCAGCATCAAGCAGATCTGAATGTTCTTTCAATAGTGCCAGTTCTTCTCCACTCGGACATCGTAGCAGTTCTTGAATCAGTGTCAGATAAGCGCGCAGACGCTGTTCATCCATTCGGTAAGACCTCAATAGGTACTACCGTAAATTTTTACACTTTTAAACTAAGAATACTATCCATAAAAATACTTCTTTGTTTAAATATTTAATATGGGAATATAAAGAATTTTATGTTCTTGTATTTTGTAATTAAATTAGATTTTTTTGTATATTGAAAAACTATCTTAAATACTCTTAAAAAACAAAATTAAATATCGAATTTATTACTCAAATAAGATACAATACCAAGATTATTTAAGTAAATAAGTATAAACAAACAAGTATTGGTAATTGGTAATTGGTAATTGGTTTTTTCTTATATATTTTTCATGACTTGTTCAATTATTTTCTCCTCAACAATTGAATAAAGTTATCGCTAACTGTATGGTCTTTAGTGTCTGCTGCATATTGAATTAATTTTTCTCGGAGTTCTAATGCTGCAAACCGCTATAATTCCTCCACGATCGGGTTCTTCTTTCAGGAGTTGGGCAACTTGGGGTGCAATTTCCTTAATATGAGATCGTAATTTATTAATCTCATATTCTCCCAACTTATCTGCTGCTAGATTTTGCACTTGTGGATATTCGTTTTGCAGCCCTGTAGCAATAACTTTTCCTTAACCCTCTTAAATACTCTGAAAATATTCTTGTTCAAGCATTAAATATTTGTTGCAAAGCTCCTCAAGCACTTAGAATAAGTCTAAAATATAGTTAGGACAAGGTTGTAATCAAGCCTTAAATCGCAGAGCGTGAAAGAATAGTTCTGTAAAAGCTTCAACTAAACCTCCGAAAATAACCGATTGTTATGATCTGCTGATGGATTTTCGGAGGATAAAAGTAATTTTTATTCTTGGACAGAAAAATCATGAAACTTATTAAGTTAATATTACTACCTATTTTGTTATGTATGCAGTTTGCACCAGTAGCAGAAGTTGTAAGAGCGGGAGAGGTTGATGACCTCCAAAATCTCTGCTCAAAATTTCCTTTGAATTCCAGATGTGAAGGCTATAAAGCTCCGATTTCACTTGATAATCGTCTTGGGAAAAAAGCTAAATGTCTTTTCAGTGGTGACGAAAAAAGTACGAGATGTAAGGTTCATGTTACCAACGATCTAGTCAAGTTCTATGTTGAGACTGGAAAAAGATTGGATATTTTAGAAGGAGAAAAAGATACAAAAGAAGTTGTGATTCCAATGAAGACTATTAAGTCTTTATCTTACTCTGAAAGAAAGAAAATTGATCCTGGTGCAGTCTTTGCTTTCGGAGTCTGGGGATTACTCGCTAAGAAAAAGATGTCGACAATAGGAATCCGTTACCAGGAGGGAGTAGAGCCTTCTGAAAAGCAAGTTGTATTGGTGACTGGTAGAAAAAACGGCAGAAAAATTCGTCAAAAATTAGAACTGCAAACAAATATAGTTGCTGATATTCTCAACGTTGATTGATAGACTATCCTCCAGGGTTTTACCCACTAACGAAAGCAGCAATATTTATGGAGTCCTAAACATTTGCTTGCTGTCTTTGATACAGCGACCAATACAAACCTTTTTGTCGTAATAATTCTGGGTGGTTACCCCGCTCCGCAATGACACCTTTTTCCATCACTAATATCAAGTCAGCACGCTTCAGAGGTGCAAAACGGTGAGCAATCAGAAATACTGTTCTTCCTTCAGAGATTTTTTGTAAGTTTTGCAGAACTTGTTGTTCGGTTTCGCTATCTAAGGCACTAGTTGCTTCATCCAAAATTAAAATTGGAGCATGGGAAAGGAATAATCTTGCAAGGGCGATCCGTTGACGTTGTCCCCCAGATAATGCTGTACCCCTTTCACCCACATTGGTTTCGTAACCGTGGGGAAGTTGACTGATAAAATCATGGGCGACTGCAAGTCTCGCAGCTTCAACAACTTCTTCGGCGCTAATGTCAGGATGTCCCAAAGTAATATTTTCTAAGATGGTACCATTAAACAAAAAATCTTCTTGGAGAACTACAGCTATTTGCTGACGCAAGGATGCAATATCAGCACTTTTAATATCAAAACCATCTACTAAAATCCGACCCGATTCAATTTGGTACAGGCGCTGTAAAAGCTTGGAGAGAGTACTTTTACCAGAACCACTGCGTCCGACGATACCGACAAATTGTCCTGGTTGAGCATCGAAGGAAATTCCCCGTAATACGGGTTCGGTGTTACTTTTATAGCGAAAGAATACTTGCTCGAAGGTAACTTGTCCTTTGAGGGTTGGTAGAACTAAACCCGTTCCTGGTTCAGCTTCGGGAGCAACGTTAAGAATATCCCCAATTCGATCTACTGATAGAAGAACTTGTTGCAAATTTTGCCATAGTTGCACCAAACGTAAAAGTGGTCCCGTTACCCGTCCAGAAAGCATTTGAAAGGCTACCAATTGACCGACCGTTAGCTTCTGTTCGATAACTAATTTGGCTCCAAACCACAGAATTAATAAACTAGAAAAATTAGTTAAAAAATCACCAATATTACTACTGATATTGGAAGTGGTAGAAGCTTTAAATCCAGTACGAACAAACCGAGCAAATAATCCTTCCCAGCGATCGCGAGCTACGGGTTCGGCTGCATGGGCTTTAACGGAGTGAATTCCGGTGACTGTCTCGACTAAAAATGATTGACTATCAGCACTACTATTAAAAGTTTGGTTGAGCCAGTTACGGAGAATCGGTGTGGCGATTAAGGTTAATGTGGCAAATAAAGGTAGTACTGCTAAAGCAACTAAAGTTAGGGAAAGGTTGTAATAAAACATTAACGCCAGGTAGACCACAGCAAAGATGCTATCGAGTACCACTGTTAATGCTGTACCGGTAAGAAATTGACGAATTTGTTCCAGTTCTTGCACCCGTGCTACCGTATCCCCCACCCGTCGCGATTCAAAATAAGCTAAGGGTAAGCGCATTAAGTGGCGAAATAATTGCGCCGATAAACTTAAATCTAAGCGACGGGCTGTATGGGTAAAAATAAATAAACGGAGAATTCCCAGAACCGCTTCAAAAACCGCAACCAATAATAAAGCGATCGCCATGACGTCGAGAGTTGGTAAACTCTCCTGCACCATGACTTTATCAATGATGACTTGAGTAATTAATGGGGTAGTTAAACCCAATAACTGTAGAGTAAAAGATGCTATTAAAACTTCTGAAAGTAAACCTTTATAGCGCCAAACAGCGGGAGTAAACCAACCTAAATTAAATTTTTCTTGTTTTTGAACTAGTTCTGCTTGCCAGAGTTTACCATCCCAGTATTCTTCAACTATCTCTTGGGTAAGACTTTCACAACGTTGCTCTGTATTGAGGGGATTAGCAATAATTAGGCGATCGCCAACCATAGCATAAGCTACCACCCAATTACCGTCATTGTGACCAGATGTACCCCATCGTAGTAAAACTGGATATGAAAGTTGTCGTAATTCCTTCCAACTATTAATTTGCAAGCGACGCAAAACAAAACCTAACTTTTCCGAAGCTTCAATCAAATGTTTTGCACGTTGTCCTCTGAGTTGGCGTTGTACCCATTCTAGTTTTACAGGGTGTTCTAACTGTTGCGCCACCATTGTTAAACAAGCCGCTCCCGTATTGGAACTACTAACAAATGGATAAGCTGCAGAATTCAAACCTTGAGGAGGAAGTATCAGGTTAACTAAACTTTGGCGAGTACTAGAGTAACTATATTCTTGACGAGGAGAATGATTTGACTGGGGTTCTGTATCACCAGAATAGCCACTCTTATTTACTGCTAATTCTGGTATTTTAGGTGGACTTGGCTGACCTTGAAATTGTTGATTTGTAATTGTTTGCTCTGCAGCTTCTTCACCTGTAACTTCAGTATTAATTTGCTGGGAAATGAAACCGTTATGAGTCAAACCTGCATCAATCGTTTTCTCAGAAGTTTTTTTAGATGTTTCCAAACCACCCTCACGCCAGAATTCAACTATTTGAGGCGTAGTGAGTTCCTCCCAAACAGCAGTTTCCCAACGAACAACAATAACTTCCTTACTTGCTGCAACTGCTTTACAATCGATAACTGACTTTTTTAAATCGCCAAACCAATTCCCTGCATCTATTGTTCCTATTGGTTGGCTGGTCTTTTCATCTCGCCAACGCACCTTACCAGAAACAATCAAAAATTGGTATTCTGTCGAGAAAGATGACCAGATTTTTTCTCCTAACTTGTAGCGTAATACTTCCCCGTGTTCTTCCACTCGAGACTGTTGCTCGGTCGTTAACCAAGACAATGGTGGTTGATTCCAAGCCAAAGAAGCTAGCACTTGAGCCGCAAAAGAATCATCAACTGCTGTTACTTCACTTCCAACTTGACTGTCAGTTTTTGAATTTTCTCCGCTAGCCATTTCTCAAATAATTCATTTTGTAGGGCTTTTTTTAACTGAGTATCTTCCAAAGTCGCCGGGAGAAATTGTTCGACCCGAAACAAACCATAGCGTTCCTCTAATTGGATCGGTCCTAATAAATCCCCAGCATTAGCTATATCCACTGCAGCACGCAGTACATCCGGCATTGTTCCCCTACTCACTGCTCCCATCATCCCGTTAAGAATGCGGTCATCTGTGAGCGAATATTCCCTGGCTAATTGCTCAAAGCTAACACCTTCTTGAATTTGAGTTTGTAACTCTTCAGCCAATTCTCGAGTATCAACAATTATCCTTGAGAGAACTACTCGATCCAGAAAAATCTTACGTTCGATGAAATATTCGGAAATTTTTCCCTCTGTAACTAAAACTTTGAGCTTGTCTAACTTAAAACCAAAAGATATAGATTCATGAAAAGTGGTGTAATCAGTATTATTTTTAACTAGCCACTCCTGAAACTTTTGAGGTTCAGTAAGTTGATTTTTGAGCCTAAAGTCGATCGCAGCCTGTTCGACAATTGCAGAATTAAGTTCTATTTCATCTTCTTTAGCTTTAATTTCTTGTTCTATAACTTTTTGGCGGAGAAGATCTCCTATAAAATGTCCTAACTTTCCTGAAGCTCGCAAATATTTTATTACTTCCCCTATACCTATTGGTTGTTCGTCTACGGTCAAAAACTGTAAAGGTTCCATAAAATGAATACGTACAAACGACTAATAAATAGTGCAAGCCTTGATATCAAATAATTTACATTCTAGAAGAATATCCTTTCACAAATTCACCATAGATATCCTAAATCTAGAAGGATTAAACAGCAAGTAATATACGAAGTAATTACGTATAAACACTTAAAATAATTTGCCGAAGATCTTAAGTGTTATGATTCCCCGATATCATTTATCTTTTTGCGCAAAGCAATTTAACGATTCAACTTCAAGAATTGACTGAGCGAAATATCCCGTAATTGTAGCGTTAATTTAGGAATTGGGAACTAGGAATTGAGACTTAAATAAAGGTATTTTCAATATTTCTAGCAGGAGACAGGAGTCAGGATTCAGAAGTCAGGAGTCAGGAATCAGGAGACAGGAGCTAGGAGTGAAACCTGCTTTACATCTAATTTTTAGCTTTTTGGCTGTACCAATCCGCTATACTTTTCCATTACCCATTACCAATTACCAATTACCCATTACCCAATCCCCAATCCCCAACTTCAGGAAAAACTTTTCCACAACAAAGCTAGTGCGATCGCAGCAATTGCTCCGATTGAAGTATTTAAAATATTGACAACGTCATGGGTAAGCCAATCATAGCGTGATTCTAAAGTTGCGCCGATAACACTTTCAATATTAGTCGCAATAAAAGCAGCAAGCGTACACCACAAAACTCCGATTAAATCAATCAGACCAATTCCCCATCCCACAAATGCGATCGCAGCGGAAGCAAAAATACCGGCGATGGTTCCTTCTAAACTCACAGCTCCTTCGGTACCACGGGGAACAGGTTTTAAAGTCGTAATTAAATAAGTACTTTTACCATAAGCTTTACCAACTTCAGTTGCAGAAGTATCAGAAAGTTTAGTACTAAAGCTAGCGACAAATCCTAAAATCAGTAGGGACACTATGGTTTTTTTCAGATCTCCATCGGTTGTCGAGTAAAACAAACGAACTGCTAAGACAGCTAAAGCACAAACCGAACCCGTAAATGCCGAACCCCAAACATTTCCCGGACCTCTGGTTCCAGAACGTTCTTCAGCAATACCCAAAGCTTCTTTTTCTGCCATGCCAATACGGGTAACAGCAGAACCTACCAAGAAATAAAATATTACCAGTAAATATCCTTGCCATCCTAAAGTTAACCAAAGTATTGCACCCAAAAACCAAGCATGTATTAAACCTGCAGGAGTTAAAAGTTTTTTGGGAGCGATCCAGGCTATGAAAACTAAAACTGTATTTAGCCCAATTCCAAGTAGCCCGGAATTCATCACATAATTTTCCAGGAACATCTTTAAAAATTATCAACACTAAGTATTTTTCTCAGACTAGCAGGAGAAGAGGATTTGAGTAAGAAGTAAGAAGTAAGAAGTAAGAAGAACCTAATTTTTTTGCTGTAGAAAGATAGAGTAATATTTTGTCATCAGTATATTTTTCATCAACTCTTCATAATACTGCAAGGACTAAATGTAAAAAAAGTGACTTTATACCAATATAAAAACTTAATAAAATACTGGTTACTGATTCGTAAAAATTAGAACAAGATAGCCTAATAGGTTTGTAAATTAAGAGACAATCGACTTTCATGGAATATGTAGTACCACCACAGGCTTAAAATTATGGCAGTGGAAATTTCAAATCCCTTCGATATAAATCTTGGTACTGACAATGTCATTATTACTGATGCAGTCAGTTCGTTAGAAGGAAGTGACTTCTATAAATTTACTATCGGTGCTAGTAGCAGTTTTAACTTGTACTTGGATGATTTGAGTGCCGATGCTGACGTCACTCTAGTTCAAGATCGCAATTCTAACTTGCAAATAGATGGAGACGAATTAATAGCTTATTCCAATCGGGGTGGTGCAAGATCAGAATCTATCAATGAAATTTTGGAAGAAGGTGATTACTATATCCAAGTTTATCCTTACGAAGAAGACGCGGATATCCGATATAGATTAACTGTTGGTGCAGAACTTTTAGATCTAGGAGGAGATAGTCTTACCGAAGCCTACAAATTAGAAAATCGAGCAACGATTAGCGATCGCATTGGTGGTTTAGATCTAAATGATTATTACCAATTCACTTTAGATGGTAGAAGCGATATTGATATAACAGTAAGCAGTCTTAATAATAATAGGGATAGCGATAGTGATATTGATATTGACATTGATGTACAGTTACTTGACATCAATGGTGATATCGTTTCTAGTTCGATGAATCTAGGTTCTGATGAATCAATTTTTGAAACTTTAGAAGCCGGAAAATATTACATATATATTTATCCATACAGCGTTAACGAAACAGATTATAATCTAACTTTTTCATCACTTCCCAATACAAATTTACCCTTACCAACAAGTAGTAGTCCTTTAGCATTATCAACAGCAGGGGGAGATAGTAATGTTGCAGTATCTCCAATTCCTCAATCAGCAAATGGTAATACACGTCATATCCAAGGAACTCTTGGAGCCGATACTTTTACTTATCAGTCGGGCTACAACTTAAATATTTTCTCTGGTAATGGCAACTATAATTACTCTTCAGGTTTGTTTGACACACTAAACTTGTCCAATTATGTTTCAAACACTGTTGGAATCAACCTTGCAAATAATGAAAACGGAGGTGTTGTTTACAATCCTGGCGATGGCGCACGTGTATTTGATGTGATTAAATTTAGTGACGGTCGTCAGATCCTATTTGAAAATATCGAAGTAGTTCAGTTTGCAGATACTACTCTTAATTTATCCGTAATACCTAACGATCCTTTATTTAATCAGCAATGGAACCTGCATATGACAGGGGTTCATAATGCGTGGCGTTTTACTCAGGGTAATAATAATGTGCTGATGGGGGTTGTTGATACGGGCTTGGGTACCGATAGCAATGGTAATCTTCACCCCGACCTACGAGACACTATTGTTGTTGGTAATAATTATTTAGATGAATGGCAAGGTTTTTCCCATGGGACTCTCGTTCAAGGAACAATGGGAGCAGCAACAAATAACGGTCAAGGTATTGCTGGAATTAACTGGAATTCTTCAATTTATACCATTGATGTTGTAGGGGGCGATTCTGGAGACTATAACCTGGTCGGAGCTATTGACACAATAATCAAAGAAGCAAATTCCCTAGGACAGGTTGCAGTCGTCAACTTAAGTTTAGTTGGTGGTTACTCAGTACAACTCGAACAAATAATTGCTAACAATCAAAATAATGCTCTCTTTGTAATTGCTGCTGGTAATGACGGTGGTAATAGTATTGCTAGCCCTGCTAACTTAGCGGCACAATACAGTAACGTAATGGCTATCGGTGCTTCTTGGGGTGCAGCAGATTGGTATGGTAATCCAAAAACAGCAGGTCAAAGAGTTGATTATTCTGGAATTGGATGGTGGGGTTCAAATTATGGAGAAGGTTTAACATTAATGGCTCCATCGGAGTTTCTTAGTACCAATGCCATAATTGAAGGGTCTAATAGTTTCCATACTCACGGTTATGACCCCCGGTTTAATGGAACTTCTGCATCAACAGCAATGGTATCCGGTATTGCTTCATTACTTTGGAGCGTCAATCAAAATTTAACTGCAGACCAAATTAAATCTATTCTTTCTCAAACTGCAACCGATCTAGGTGCTATTGGTTATGACACGGAATACGGTCATGGATTAATAAATGCTGATGCAGCGGTAAGACGAGCAATGGCAATTTATAGAGGATTTTCTTAGTCAGTTAATAGTTATCCTATAAATCAATACAGTTCAGTTAAGACTTTTTTTAAAACAAATACCACTGTAGAGACGCGACATGTCGCGTCTCTACCAAGAAATTTAGGCTTATCTGTTAGCACGCACCTACGGTGTTAGCGGTAGCGTGACGTTAGTCATACACGTAGTGCGGATAACCGTATTGTCATACAAATAAATTACTTTGGAGCTGATTATTGATTAAATTAATTGATTAGCTCAAATTTAATACAGGGTGTGTCGATCTCGATCACACATCCTGTCACTATTTGATGACAAGTTTTCTCTTTTTAGTAACTAATCTGTAAATCAATTATCTGTTTATTTTTTTTATTTACATTATTTTTAATTTCATAAGCATATAGATAATTAAAAACTTTACTTTGGTGAAGCTTTTAAAATTTTGTGCTGTTAATAAATAACAATTTTTTCTCAAAATTATTTATGTCCATTGATTATCTGAATAATAATCTCGATTATCGCAAAGGGCAAAATATCACTACTTTCTCTTCAAAGAATACTTCCAGTCTTCAAGATCCTAGTTATTCAGGATTAGTTAGTAACAGCAGTTATAACTCTTCAACAGGTTATGGCTCGATCGATACAAAAGAAGCTTTAGAAACAATTACGGGTAAAGAAATTAATGAAGTTCCGGATTCAGGCGGTAACAATTGGGGAGCCGATTTGATAAATGCTCCAACTGCTTGGAATGAAGGATATACCGGAGAAGGTGTGGTTGTTGCAGTGCTTGATGGTGGGGTTGACTACAATCACCAAGATTTAAGAGATAACATTTGGACAAACAGTAAGGAAATTGCTGGTAACGGTAAAGATGATGACGGTAATGGTTTTATTGATGATATTTACGGTTGGAATTTCCACGATGACAACAACGACACCTTAGACAAAGATGGACATGGTACCCACGTTGCAGGTACTATCGCTGGCGTTAATAATAATTATGGTGTAACTGGTATAGCCTATAATGCCCAGATTATGCCCGTGAAGGTACTTGATGATAGTGGTTCTGGTTTTTACAGTTCTATTGTTGATGGAATCTACTATGCAGTAGATAACGGTGCTGATGTTATTAACCTGAGTCTTGGGGGTGAATATCCCAGTTGGGATATAGAATTAGCAATTGCATATGCCGATAAAAGTGGTGTGACTGTTGTCATGGCTGCTGGAAATAGTTCTGGGGAAAACCCTTTGTACCCGGCTAGCTATGCAGATGATTATGGAATTGCGGTTGGAGCAGTAGATAAAAATAATGAATTTGCTGATTTTTCTAATCGCGCCGGTAATGATGAAACTGCTTATGTCACGGCTCCGGGTGTCAATGTCTACTCCACAGTCCCAAACGATGGATATGAATCTTATAGTGGTACATCTATGGCGGCTCCTCACGTTAGTGGGGTAGTTGCATTAATGCTCAGTGCGAATCCAAATCTGACTCCCGATCAAATTCGTCAAATTGTTACTCAGTCGGCAACTAATAGTACCCAAACGATCAATAGTGATCGCAAAATTCTAGGTTTAGATTTTGATTCAGGTTTAGATTTAAATTTAGATCTAGATTATTTAAGCTTTATTGAGACAACTTTTTATAGCTTCGACAGTATTGATTTCAATTTCAATTCTGTTAGTTTTGATAATGTTAATTTTGGGGCTAATAACAGTATTGATTTTGCCGGTAATATTTTTAGTCAAGCAGGAATTAGCAGCGTAATTGACAATTTTAATTTATCAACTTTATCTACTTTAGATATTGATTTTGCTAATAATAGTTTTGCCAATAACAATAACTTGCTGAATAATCCCATACTTTCTAATCCAGCAATTACCTCTGAATTATTGAATTTATATCGCGGTTATTTAGATCTAATGAAAGGTATTGAAGAAATAATGGGAGATTACAATCCTGAGGAATTACCTTCAATTCCAAGTTTATCTAAATAAATTGGTAGTAATTACTATATGGGTTTAATCAAACACACCCACCATAATTTAAACTCCCCACAAAACCAGCAACAAACCTGTGAAGCTCCCCACCCAATAGTTAGCAGGTACAACCTTCTCAATTAGTACGAAAACAGCGAGTACAGCTATCCAAAGAAAATTCATCACTCTTAAGACGAACAGCAGCCAAGAAAGACAGAACATTCCATACTTTAGGCCCATACTTAAGGCACCTTTGACCTTTTCTTACCATTCTGACATGAGAAATCCTATTGGAGATCGACAATGAGCAAGACAGACATATTTAAGTCTGCTCCACTGAAAGATACCTGCTGTTATGAGAAGCAAGCCGCCCACATCTATTTGTTATGAGTGGGGGTTGCAGAATGGTTATGCTGTTGAGGAGTTTGGTTGTGTTCCTCTTGGAAGTGGCGTTGAGAGAGTTAAAATTCCCGGGATAAATTGATTGAGTTTGCTTTTCAAAGTACAGGTTAAATATAAGTATTTATACATATGTTTAAAGTCTTATTCATAACTAAAATAACAATTAATAAATCTCCTAAGATTCCATAGATAAATTTAGTTATGAAAAATCAAAAAGAAACTATCCGTAAGATAGTTACTTATCTCAACAATGAAGAAAACTATGGTGGGTTTTGGTTACCAAACATTCAACGTCCTTTTGTTTGGTCAGAAGAGCAAATCGAGCGACTATTTGACTCAATTATGCGTGAGTACCCTATCAGTACTCTGTTGGTTTGGCGAACAAATGCAAAAATCAAGTGTCGTAAGTTTATCGACCATTATAAACAAAGTTTGAAACTTTTTGATTTTTACATCCCAGAAAATAATCACACTAAATTACTGGTTTTGGATGGACAGCAACGCTTACAAAGTATGTTTATTGCCTTAAAAGGTAGTTACGAGAAGAAAGAATTATTTTTTAATATTCTCAGTGGAGACTTAGTTGCACCAGAAGATATACGTTATCAATTTAAGTTTTTTAATCCTGACACTGCTAAATTCCCTTGGATTAAATTTAAAAATATCGTTTTTAATTATGAGACATTTGATGAGATTGCCGAAATAATTATTGATGATAGTAATGCAGAATTAACTAAAAATGATAAAAAACATATCCGAAAAAATGTTGCTAGGATTGTTAAACAATTTTGTACTGTAGATTTCTTAACATATCAGGAACTTGATAGTGTTGATGATCCAGAAGTCTATAAAGAAGATGACGTTGTAGAAATTTTTATTAGAGCCAATTCTGGTGGAACTCAGTTAGGTAAATCAGATTTACTCTTTTCTTTGTTGACATCTAGTTGGGATGATGCAGATGAAAGATTGGAAAACTTAATAGATGAACTAAATAGAAGTGATTATAGCTTTACCAGAGATTTTATTTTAAAAACTTGCATTACCTTACTTGATCGAGGAGCCCAGTATAAGGTTAAGAAGTTCAGAGATGGAGATACCAAAATAGAAATTATCAAAAGCTGGGATAATATAGCCAATGCCATCAAAGATGTTAAAGATTTCTTACTGGGTAAAACTTTTCTAAGAACTGATAAAGCTGTTCCTTCTTACTTAGCATTAATTCCGATTATTTATTTTCGCTATCATTATCCAAAAAAATGGTCTAGGGTAGAGCAGTTAGACACCTATATTCTCAGAACTTTTATTAGTGGTGCTTTTAGCGGTAATCCCGATAGATTAATTGATAAATTAACCAGGAAAATTAAAGAAACTGAAAATTTTGATGTTAAACAATTATTTAGTGTAATTCGTGCAGATGGCAGAAATTTAGACATTACCCAACATAGTATTATAACACAGCATTACTCTTCTAAATACATTCACTTGTATTTTAACTTGTGGTACCAAGGATTTAACTATTATCCAGCTTATGAAGCAAATTTACCGCAGATAGACCATATCTTTCCTCAATCTCTGCTGCGTAAAGTTAAAACAATTAACCCTACCACAAGTTACAAAAATATTCTCAAATACAAGCAGTTTGAACGCGATCAAATCGCTAATTGCATGTTATTGACAGCCAAAGAAAATGGTGCTGGAGGGAAAAAAGATATGCCTCCTGAAGACTGGTTTCGTAACAAAGATGATAATTATTTAGATTTGCACCTAATTCCCAAAGACCCAGACTTATGGAAGTTAGACAACTACGAACAATTTATTGAAGCTCGGAAAAAACTAATTTTGGAAAAATTTAGTTTTATGATTCAAGCAGACAACTAAACGCTTTCAGTTTCTTTGCATGTCTTTCTCTGGATCTGAAGTATTGAGATAAGTTTGCACCATAGTAGCGACGCGATTCTGACACTTGCATATCGAAAGAATATTAATAAATTTACGAGAACAGAGAATGGTAAACGGTTATTGTACCCAGTGAAATACAATAGTTCCTATTCTCTGTTCTCGTAATAGCTCTTCTAAATTAATTAAGAAAGAACTTCTGTAGAAGTAGGTAAAGTCTCTGGGGAATTACCATTAATTTTCCTACTAATTATCTGTCCTAAAACTCCCAAAATAATTCCAGGCGCAAATAATGCCGCAGGTGGTTTAATCATATGTATGACTTCAAAAAATGTCCGATGTAATTTTGGCTGACGGGTAGATAATAAAATAACTTCATCCATATATTTGTGCATAAAACGAGTCATTCTGTCGGGTTTTCCACCCTCAGTACTTTCCCAACGACAATCATCACTGGTCGCCATTAACCACGGAGTTTTTAACACCTGAGCTAGCTGTTTTTGAAACTTTTTAGTTAATCCTTTAAGTGTATATTCGGAACGACTAAGCTGCTTTTGTAAGCATTTTTGTAGAGTTAAAGCCCCTAAAGCAGCAGTTGTCATTCCTTGACCATATATCGGATTAAAAGCACAAACTGCATCCCCGATGGTGACTAAAGCATCTGGCAAACGCGTTAATTTTTCATAATGATACCAGCAATTTTCTGTGCGGCGATAACCGTACACTTTGGAAATAGGTTTAGCATCTTTGATTAGATCATAAATCGCTGAATTACGTAGAGTACGGGCGTATTCTATAAAACCCTCGTCATTAGTAGGTGGGTAATCTCTAGCAATACCTGCCAAAGTTACAGCCCAACGATTACCTTCTGCAGGGACTAAAACTCCTCCTCGTTTATCATAGGGAGGTTTAGAGAGAACTCCTAAAGCTTGCCAACTTACTTCTAAATTTTGAGGACGTTCGTACCAACGAGTGCTGTAACCCAAAAAAGAATTGATCTCTGTTTTTTCTGGCGTCTGGTAACCCATTGATTTTAACCAATTGCGTGCTTGGGAATTACGCCCAGAAGCATCCACAACTAAATCTGCACTTAATTTTTCTTCTTTGTTCCGATCTAAGTAATATACCTTGACTCCCTTTACTTGAGAATTAGACTCATCACTTAGCAATCCCCGAACTTGAGTCTTTTCCAGAAACTTTATATTATCAAAACTCAAAAGACGACGATGTACCAACCATTCTAAAAATGCACGACTACAAGTGTGGGTAATCAAATTTGATTCAATATGCGGATGCCAACCCCAAAAACCAAAAAGTGCGTATTCTTTAGCCCAATCTATTTTTGGTGCTCCAGCTTCCTTTATCTCTGAATCTATCCCAGGAAATAATTTTTCTAAAATTCTTTTCCCTTGAGTAAGCAGTACATGAACATGATTTGCTTGAGGAACACCTGTACGGGTTTGGGGTTCTTGGGGTAAAGTATCGCGCTCAACTACAATTACACGAGCAAAATAATCTGCTAAAACCCTTGCACTTAAAAGTCCAGCCATGCTGCTGCCGATAACTATAGCAGTGCGATCGTTAATATTTTGCTGTGATATTGACGTGTGCATCTTATTTTACTAACCCAATTTGTAAAACTTGTAATCCGATCTTAGCGAGAATTACCCAAGCTTTACAGAAATTATTACGCCGTAAAGTGTGAAATATGAATTTTAGAACTGAAAAATAAAAATAGGAAACAATTTTGTAAACTCCAGGCTATTACTAGCTTTTAAGGCTTATTTTCTAACATTATAGAAACAATAATCAATTTTCACTTCAAGCCCTATCTAGCAAGTATTTGATATTTTCCTAAGCGTAATAATGATGAAATAAAATTAAAACAATATTAGTAATATCCAAAAATAATACAAGTATTTTTACTGGTTACTAGTTAATTCCGAGTCGGTTAAAACCCATAATATGGGTGAAAATAGATTAAGATTAACATGAATAACTTAGTAAATTCTCTACCACCTAAAATAATTTTAATAGTTGATGATAATCCCAATAATTTACAGCTTTTATCTCAATCTTTAAAAAAAGTTGGTTATAAAATTCTCATTGCTCAGAGTGGAAATAGAGCGATTGAAATTGCCAAAGTTAATCATCCCGACCTAATTTTATTAGACGTGATGATATCGAATTTTGATGGATTTGCTACCTGTCATCATTTAAAAAGTAACCCCAGCACCAAAGATATCCCGGTTATTTTTATGACTGCCCTAAAAGAAACCAAAAATAAAGTACAAGGCTTTAAATTAGGGGCGGTAGATTACATAACTAAACCGATTAAGGAAGAAGAATTATTAGCACGAATTGAAACCCATCTTTCCCTTCAGAGCTTACGTCAAAATTTAGCTCAAGATGCTGCTCAACAAAAATTACTAGGGAAAATTAGCGATCGCATTCGTCAATCACTAGATTTAAAATTAATCTTAGAAACTGCAACTGAAGAAATAAGAGCTTTCTTAGACTGTGACCTTGTTTGGTTGGCTCAAATAAACAATCAAAGCATATCGATTAAAGCCTATGCTTCTAGTGGTATTACCATTGATTTTGAAGAACAAATACCCTACGATTGCTTTCTCATAAATCTAAAAAATCATCAACATATCTGTTGCACAAATAATGTAAATGGCAACATATCTTACAGTAAATCCGATCTACAAAACAAAACTCATAAAATTGAAGTAAATAAAACAAAAAACAGAAAGCAGAAAATAGAAACTATCTTAGATGCGCAATCTTTGCTTAATCCTCAAGCACGATTAATAGCTCCAATCTTAATTAATGCGAATCAATCGGCAGATCCTGCTACTGTTAAAAATACCTTGTGGGGATGGCTAATTGCAGACCAATATAAATTGTCCCGACAGTGGAAAATAAGAGAGATTGACTTACTAGAAAAGTTGACAACCCAATTATCTATTGGTATTAAACAAGGATTACTTTACCAACAATTATCCAAACTAGCGATTGTAGATTCTTTAACTAATCTCTATAATCGTCGTTATTTCGACCAACAACTATATAAAGAGTGGTACAGGCTTAAACGCACCTCTTCCCCTCTGTCATTAATTATCTGTGATGTGGATTGTTTTAAAAACTACAATGATACCTATGGTCATCAACTTGGAGATGAATGCTTACAACAAGTAGCTAAAGCAATTGCTACCACAATTAAACGACCTGGAGATGTTTTAACTCGTTACGGAGGAGAAGAATTTGCTGCAATTTTACCCCACACACCCGAATCTGGAGCAATCAAAGTTGCCGAAGACATGAGGATTGCTGTTAAAGAATTAAATATCCCTCATCTTGATTCCTTAGCAAATTCTGTTGTCACCATTAGTGTTGGTATAGCTAGTGTAATACCCAACTGCGAAAATAATCCCGATCTGCTGCTCAAAGCTGCCGATCTATCTTTATATCAATCTAAAGAACGAGGTCGAGATTGTATTACTGTTTATTCAGACCCCATCTCTACCTTCAAAGAACGTCAAGAAAAAACTAAATGCTGGGTTAAACAACTTCGCCAAGCTCTCCAAGAAAATTTGTTTAGCCTCTATGCGCAACCCATTGTTCCTTTGGAAGTAGATGACAAAAAAAGATACTTTGAAATTTTATTGCGTCTTACAGATAAAAATAATGGAGTTATTTCCCCCAATGTCTTTTTAGACATAGCAGAGCGTAACTTCCTAATTACTGATATTGATACTTGGGTCGTTAATAATTTAATGGAAAAGCTTAGCAATTTTCATTCGGAGGGTGAATCTTCTGGAACTAACTTTGATTTGCAAAATTACCGCTTTTCCATTAATCTTTCGGGAGCATCACTCAATAGTGAATCTTTTCTAGAGTTTTTGTCACAAAAACTGACTGATTCCCATCTTCCTCCAGACTTATTCTGCTTTGAAATTACTGAAACTGTAGCAGTTTCCAATCTGAATAGAGTCTCAAAGTTTATTAAATCTCTCAAAAATCTTGGCTGCAGTTTTGCTCTCGATGATTTTGGTAAAGGTATGTCTTCTTTGACTTATCTAAAGAATTTACCTGTAGATTATTTAAAAATTGATGGCTCTTTTATCAAGGAATTGAATAGCAACAAAGCCTCAAAGGTGATGGTGGAAGCAATTAATCATATAGCCGAAGGGATTGGTCTCAAAACCATAGCTGAATTTGTCGAAAATCAAACTATTTTAGATGCTTTACGCAAATTAAAAGTAGATTATGTTCAAGGATTTCATTTAGGTCGTCCAGGAATATTGACGGATGTTTTATCCCATCCAATCCCTAATCCCTAATCCCCAGTCCCTAGTCCCCATATGCCGCTAAGAACGCGCGGCTGCTAACGTAGTGTACCGTAGGTATTGCGCCACGTTCGCGCAGCGCCTTCTCAGCGGCGGCACGCAGTGCTATCCCCAATCCCCAATCCCCGCTAATTCAAAATCGCTTTTTCTACTTTTGCTGCTTGAAGCTCCCGACCAATAAATACTAAACGAGTTTGACGAGGTTCTTCATCTAACCACATGCGATCGTAAAAAGAATCAAAGCGATTACCAACTCCTTGAAGAATCATCCGCATTGGCTTTTGAGGAACGTTAACAAAACCTTTGATGCGGTAGATTTCTTCTTGTTGCACTAACTCTTGTAGTTTATTAATCAAAATTTTTGGTTCAAATTCTTGGTCTAAAACAAATTCCACCGAGTTAATTCCATCATCATGTTCGTGTTCTTCTTCATGGTCGTGATGACTGGGACGACTATCGAGATTATCTTCAACTGCAGCATTAAAACCTAACAATAAATCGGTATTAATTTCTCCGCGATCGCAGGGTACAATTTTAATTCCTGATGGAACTTGCTTTTGTAATGATTCAGTAACTCGAGCAACAACAGCCTTATCAACTAAATCTGTTTTTGTTAATAAAACTAAATCTGCAAAAGCTAACTGGTCTTCAAATAATTCTTCGATGGGAGTTTCGTGCTCGATACTTTCGTCAGATTCCCGTTGTTTTTCCAAAGCAGCAAGATCGGTAACAAGATTTCCCATCGCTAAGGCTTGACAATCTACAACCGTGACAACGCCATCAACCGTTGCAGCATTACGAATTTGATGCCAGCGAAAGGCTTGGACTAAAGGTTTCGGTAAAGCTAAACCAGAAGTTTCTACAAGAATACAGTCAATACTATCTCGCCTCTCAACTAACTGTTGCATCACTGGATAAAATTCTTCCTGGACGGTACAGCAAAGACATCCATTATTCAGTTCAACAATATTAGTTTGTGGGTTTCCTTTTTCATCACAAACTTGACACCCACGTAAAATTTCGCCATCAATACCAACTTCGCCAAATTCATTGACTAAAACAGCAATGCGACGCCCTTGATTATTTTTGAGAAGATTGCGGACAAGAGTAGTTTTACCAGCACCGAGAAATCCAGTGATAACAGTTACAGGAATTTTATGCATTTTTAAGTGTTCGCGAAAAATTATTGACTCAAATTACAAAAAGTTAATTTATTCTCGTTTGGGGATTTACCAATTCAGCCCCATTTGTAGACGAGATAGTTTAGCGCCAGCACTGCGCTCTGAAGTATGTGTACATTTCTTCAGCTAACCGTATGCAAGAAGTCTCATCAAAGATGAGCGATAGTACAGTGTTTTTGAAAGTAGAACAAAATAACTAAGTTTTGTAGAGCAAGTAGAGCATAGATGTAGAAACAAATTTAAGAGGAAGTTTTTCAAGTAATTGTTTCTGCATCGATACTTTGAAACACAAAAAATTAATGTGCGTACAGATCTAATAACTTAAAATCTGCTTATCAAATGGGATACCCTCTGGGTATATATATTGGATATTTCTTTGATTTAATTGCAATAAAAATTGATTCGACATCATCTGTACCTCGCAGACCTTTTACCTGATTCAGAAAAAATACGGCGGGCATCCTGACTTAGAGACAAAGCTCTTGTTTTATCTCATCACAGTTGCGGGACAGTGTCGGATTTTCACCAATCTTTCCCCATTACCTCTGATAGCTGTTCCCTACCAGAACCGATATTACGTACCTACAGAACATAGCACAATATGAGTTAGTAAAGCTTTGGATTTTAGCCCCATAGGTAATATTTTCAAGATTTAGGGTTAATTAACGGCTGATAATTCAACAATTTATCCACCGCCGCGATCGCTCTCTAGGGTTAATGCACGGACTTAGTAGTTTTCGTGCAATGAAGGCTAACTAATTTTTTTGGTTTACCAAAATACAAACAATGATGAAGATCGTAAAACCGACATAAGAGAAAACAGTTAGCCAGTCTTGCCAATTAACGGGAATTTCTGCAAATAGATTTATCATTTAAATTAATTTTTATTTTTTGCTGGCGAATTATCGGTCCCTAATATCCATCAGCGATCGATAAAAACTATTTTTGAAATTTAAATTTATTTTTCAGGGTCTACTTTTTAAAATA
Organism: Mastigocoleus sp. MO_188.B34; assembly: GCF_030065675.1. Classification (GTDB taxonomy): domain Bacteria; phylum Cyanobacteriota; class Cyanobacteriia; order Cyanobacteriales; family Nostocaceae; genus Mastigocoleus. The sequence goes on from NZ_JASJDK010000067.1 coordinate 25,988, forward strand.
TTTGCATATCAGCTTACCCGCTCCATTTTCTTCAAATGGAACAACTTTACCATTACGCTGAATCTTGAATCTTCCGCGACAGTTGTATACTTCAACGGGTTTCTTCTCCCCATCAACACTAATTGCAACTCTGTAGTTCCAGTATCTTTTTGCACTACGTTGAATATTGAGAATACAAATCTCATGCCCATCATGATTACTGCACATTGCATCCTTGTTAGGAATGATCCCGAAAACGGGAATTCCCGAAAATAGAAAATGTATTGACAACAGTAAGGCAGTAAATTTCATTATAGTTTTGTTAAATTTTATATTCTGGTGTCATTAGGTTTGGGAACAGCGAAAGCTTTTATTTTTAGTAGCTTTATTTCCATAGGCTTCTTTATACTTAAACTACGACAAAAAGATACCTATTACAAATCAAGACTTACGTAAGATTTTAAAAATTATTTGAAATAAATTTCCCTCTAAAGAAGCATTTTTGCTTTTTTTCGCAAATTTTTGCCAAAATTTTCCTTTATCTTCGATGGATGCTATCCTTATATACCAGGCTTTTGAGAAATCATCAGCCCCAGTAGTGGTTGTCAAATAATTTTTTGGCAAATCAGCAAACGCTACAAACAAATGTCCAAAATTTTGCAAAGATAATATTATTTCTTAAATTATTTTCCAAACAAACCTCTTGGCAACGATGGGCATGAGTGAAAAAACGATAGAAGGTTACGGGAAAGGTTTTCTCGTTTTAATTTTGCCAATTTCGGTTGCAATTATTTTCTTTGTCAACACTTGGCGAATTTGGATAGTGCTTGTAGCACTATTAATTGGTTTGAGATTAATTCAGAGCTATCGATGGCAACAATGGTGTACAAAAGTTAATCCAACATTTCACCAGCTAGTTGAAAGCAACCAAGGCAGAATTACAACCATAGACTTAGCAATTAAGGGTAATTTTTCTGGAACAAAAGCAAAACGTTACCTGGATACAAAAGCCAGAGAATTTGGTGCCAGAATCGTTAAAGTTGAAGATGGCAATCAAGTTTATCACTTTATTACGGCTAAAACTTTGAGCAGTTTGTTGGATTCTAGCGAACCAGACGCAGAAGAATTTTCTGCTCCAGCGCTAAAATCAAGTACCCAGATTTTGGCAGAACTAGAGCCTAAAAAGGAAGTTAGTCATGCTGAAAGCTTGGTAAATGAAACCATCTCCGAAGAAACTAGCGTCGAACCAGAGCACCTACACACAGAAGATAAGAAACCTTTAGAAAAGCAGCTACTATTTGGTTCTTTAATTCAATCAGAGCTTGCTAAACGTTTAGGTGTGTATTCAAGTACTGTCTTTAAACGGCGAAACGATCCACAGTTTTCCGAATGGTCTCGTAATCGCGATCCTGACGGTATTGCTTGGACCTATTCTAAGGAAACTAAAGAATTTTTCCCTGTGGATGGAGAAGCATAGTTGTGTGTTCTAGTTCGGTAATTAGTTCCAAGCTAATTTTTTTTGGATTGATTACTCTAGATCGATTTTTGCTGTTTAACTTGCAAACCTACAGCTTCGGAGATGGAATTTAGTTGGTTTTGCTCTAATTTAACAAGCAAACCTTCAAGAATCTGACGTATCATCATTGGACCTTGATAAATCCAACCCGTGTAAACTTGAACCAAAGTTGCACCCGCTGTGATTTTCTCCCAAGCATCTTCGGCGTTAAACACACCACCAACACCAATAATCGGCATTTCACCTCCGGTTTGTTGGTAGATATATCGAATGACCTCCGTAGAGCGATCGCGTACTGGTGCACCACTGATACCGCCAGCTTCTTGCTGGGGTGAGTTACCAGTTCTCTCGATCGCTTGGGTTTTAAGACCTTCACGACTAATGGTAGTGTTTGTGGCAATAATTCCAGCCAATTCAAATTTTTGTACCAGGGAAATAATGTCGGCGATCGCTTCCCATTCCAAATCTGGAGCAATTTTAACAAAAATTGGTTTGCGTAGAGAATTTTCTGCTCGTAATGCAGTTAAAATGGAAGCTAAAAATGAGGCGTCTTGAAGTTTTCGCAAGCCGGGAGTATTAGGAGAAGAAACGTTAACAACAAAATATTTCCCGTAATCTTTGAGTAGACGAAAACTATTCAAATAATCATCTGCAGCATCTGCGAGTGGTGTAACTTTTGATTTACCTAGATTTATTCCTATAGGAATAGAACAACTATTAATACCAATAGATTTTAATCTTGTTGCCATTGCTTCTGCACCACGGTTATTAAAACCCATTCGATTCAAGGCTGCATAATCTAAAGGCAAACGAAACAAGCGAGGTTTAGGATTACCCGGTTGTGCTAAATATGTTACTGTTCCTAGTTCTGCAAATCCGAATCCAAAGTGAGACCAGATCGTAGCAGCAACACCGTCTTTATCAAAACCTGCAGCTAAACCCATGGGATTAGGGAAATGCAGATCAAATAAATTTTGTTCTAGCTTCCGGTCCGAAACACATAAATTCTTTTCTAAGCTACGAGCGATCGAGCTTACACCTACAATATGACGATTTTGCTCCAGCCAACTCAAACTACTGAGGGTTGATGAGTGTAACTGTTCTGGGTCAGCTTTAAGGAGGTTAAATAAAATTGGGCGAACTAAAGATTGATAGATGTTCAAGGTGATTGGGGATTGGGGATTGGGGATTAGGGATTAGGGATTGGGGATTAGGGATTGGGGATTAGGGATTAGGACGCATCTCGACAGATGAACGATAAGTAGGAATTCGTTCCAAAGGTAGCGAAGAAGATGATAGATAGCTAGAATCTGCGGCGTCGACGGATCGATCCGTAGGTAGCGCAGCTATAAGCCTTTAGCGTAGGGGAGATGATGATTAATGTAGATTATCTTCCCCTTCCCAGTCGCCAGTCGCCAATCCCCAATCTCCAATAAAATTTTATCGATTGAGATGCTTTTATGGGAACCCTATATATTAACAAGGTATTTCGACTTAAAGCCGGATGGTGCAGCTAAACAAGATTACCACCGAACAAAAAATTCTTTCTCTAGGACGTATTCTCCAAAATTTAAGGGAAGAAGACAACGTTGATGCTCTAATTGAAAAAACTATTTCTTTTTTTCAAGAGTATTTTCAATACAGCCTAATTTGGGTTGCGCTTTACGACCGTTTAAACCATATTTTATTTGGTAAAGGCGGCATTACTCCGGGAAACGAAACCAACATTTTGCGGCAAAGACTGGTGCTGAGTCCTGGAGATTTATTAGAGCAAGTCACAATTGAACAACGTCCCTTAGGTGTGGCTGATTTAAGGCTGGAGACTAGAGCTGAGGGATGGCAAGAATTAGCCGAAAAACATAATCTCAAAGGAACAGTTATCTTACCAATTCGTTATCGTGACTGTTGTTTGGGTGTCGTTTTAATGGCATCGGAACGCTGGGGATACCTACTTTCTTCAGAGATAAAAGTCATGCTGATGACTATCTTAGGCGAGTTGGGAAGCATACTTTATCATCATGAATTAGATTTATTTCACAAGCAAACCAAGCATACAGATGAACCATTATTGGAATTATTGCAAAGTTTACCAAATCTGAACAATCTCGAACAAAGGCTAGAAGCAGTAGTTCATACTACCCATGATTTTATTTCACCTAGCCGCACGAATATTTACTGGTTTGAGCGTAAAGGTAATTATTTCTGGAAGCGAAAAAGAAACCAAGGGAAAAAATTAGGTTTAAATGCTTTAAATAAACGTGGAATTTCGGCGCAGACGCAAATCAATGCTCAAGATTTTAATGACTTTTACTATACATTGTCAGGCGGTCACACAATATTTATCGGTGACGGTAAAAGTTCCTTAAATAGCTATTCAACAACTAAATTATTACAACAACTACAAGCACGAAGTTTATTGGCTGCTCCGATTATTTGGCAAAAAGAATTATTAGGTTTTTTGGCGGTAGAAAATAAGGAACCTCGAATTTGGGTAGAAGCAGAGCAAAATTTTATTAAATGTGCTGCAGGACTAATTTCCTTAACCGCGCCAGTTGACTCAATGGAAAATACCATTCAACAGGTGAAGGAAGATGCGCGCATTACTAGAGGAATGCTACAAGGAATTTATCAAGAACAAGACATTCAAGATATTCAAAAAATTTTCAGTGATGCTGCGTCAACTATATTAGGGCGACTTGACGCTAATCGGTTTTTAGTGTTGCAGTTAAATCCTGAACGGGATTGTTATCAAATTCTTTACCAAGGTCAAAGAAAACATCAGCGGCTTTTGCCTTTAAATACTACCTTTGAAGCTCTCAGGGAAGTAGACCGACAACTTTTGGAATATGAAAAACTGGCAGTAGGAATTGAAAATTTAGAAGAAGATTTATGTTTATTTAACTGGCGCACGACTTTACTTTCCCAGGGCGTGCGATCGCTATTAATTGCGAATTCTACTCCCAACCGCTTCCCCAATACATTACTGATAGTAACCACTGACATAAACCGTTATTGGTCTAACCTAGAAAAAGAATTAATCCAAGCAGTTAGCCGACAAATTGGCACAATTGTCAGACAATGGCAGTTAAATCAATCAAATCAACAACAACAGCAATTTTTAGATGGTTTAGGCAAATCTTTGGGTCTTTTAGGAAAAACCCAAAATATCCCAATATTAGGTGAAGAACTAGAAGAACAAACATTAGAAAAAATAGGAATGGAGCAAATAGCTTCTTTTCTTGATGCTCCTTTAGTATTATTACTCTCTTGGATGCCAGGGGAAGAGATTGCAAAGATTACTCCTGGAGTAGTTCTCAATAATAAATTTGCGATTTCTCAAGATGCGATCGTTCCTCGCAAAACAGAGGTTTTAATTGAATTGGCATTAGGGAATGAAGGTATGCTTAGCCTGACCATTGATAAGCTACCTGAGGGTACCAAAAAATGGCTTCATGGTTCCGATATTGGAGAAATTTTGATTATGGCATTAAGCACAGGAGGGGGACGAGAACCCTCAGGTGTTTTAGTGATCGCAGATCGGCGAGGACGTCGGTGGTCAAAACAAAGTCTTGATGCCATAAATATATTAATTCGGCAATTAGCATGGTCGCGACGTCAGCAGCAAATAACTCAACTACTAGTAGCCAAAACTGAAAATTTACAACAACTAAATTGGTACAAACATCGACGTTTAGAAGAAAATCACAGAACTGTAGCAGCACTACTTGGACAAATAAAAGAATTGAAAATGAGTGGTAATGAAGTCACCCATATACGTTACCAACAATTACTTTGCCAATTAGAGCAAGCAACAATGTCAGCCAACAAAGCGATCGTTCAAGAACAATGGGATTTAATGTTTGGTCCAGGGAAAATACCCATGGCTAGTATTCTCAAGCGTTCCTTGGAAAGAGTTGATAGTTTGCTCAAACAAAAAAAATTATGGATCGGCGTACATGGTTTGGGAAAACAGTTTGAAGAGAATTCTTCAACCCAAACAAAAACTGAAAACTATCAATCTTCGCCTCAATCCTTAATCGTTGCTGGCGACACCATGAAAATAGAATTAGCAATCTATGAAATTTTGCTTACTGTATGCGATCGCTCTATTACCGATGGCAGAATTGATATTTGGTGTCGTCCGATCGATGAAAAACATTTGGAAGTATCAATTACAGATAATGGCAGTATTGAGGAAGGACTATTAGAAGAATTAGAAGGAAAAACAGTATCAGATATCCTTGCTCCTTCTAAAACTAAATATCCCCCAGGCTTACATTTACAAATTTGCCAAAAATTAATCCAGCAGTTGGGGGGAGAATTACATTTCTATCAATTAGCGGATAGTAGGTTAGTTAGTCGCTTAGCTTTACCTTTAGCTACTAAAGATTAAAAACTGCTACTTTTTACATTTACCAAATCCCAAAATCACCTTGGGTTTAATGAAAAAAATGAAGTAGAACCCTAACATCAAAAGTAAACACATTCCTAAAGAAACTTTCGGGTCTCTAGATTTGAGCTGTAGCAAAGCTGTTGAAAAAGGTATATCTGTTCCTTACCGAATATACTTATTTTCAGACAATAATGTTTTTACGTTAGGAATTCATCACCAAATCAGCGAAGACAACTATATGGCGAGTTGTTTTTCTAATCAATTCGGTTTTCTGAGGAGAAAAAACCTTATATTATATCTTCTTAAGTAGTTATAATTAACTTCCACCCCACTATTATTCATATTTGATAAATCCAGAATCAATATGGGACGTTCTCGTTCTAAATCTGACTTACCGGAAAAAATCTGTCCGGTTTGTCAACGCCCCTTTTCCTGGCGAAAGAAATGGGAAGACTGTTGGGATGAAGTTAAATACTGCTCGGAACGTTGCCGTCGTCGTCGTTCAGGAGCTAAAACAAAAAACAACGATACAAACTCTATTTAGATATCAACAGTAAAAAACAGAAATGAAACCAAAGGTGCAACCAAAGTTAATTATTCACGGTGGGGCTGGAAGTTCCCTAAAAAGTAAAGGCGGAGTTGAAGTCATACGTCGAACTCTTCATCAAATCGTAGAGGATGTTTACACACTGTTAGTATCAGGAGCCTCTGCAAATGAAGCTGTTGTGAGAGGCTGTCAATTGCTGGAAGATGAACCCCGATTTAACGCTGGAACTGGCTCGGTACTCCAATCAGACGGACAAATTCGCATGAGTGCTTCTTTGATGGATGGTACATCCCAAAGCTTAAGTGGCGTAATTAATGTTACTAGAGTTAAAAACCCAATCAACTTAGCTAAATTTTTACAAACTTCTTCCGACCGCGTGCTTTCGGATTATGGTGCAGCAGAACTGGCACGAGAATTACAAATTCCTAGTTACAATGCTTTGACTGAATTACGCTTGCAAGAGTGGTTACTCGAAAGACAAGATAATTTTCAACGTTCCATGGCTGGAGTTGTTGCCGAAGAAGAATTGGTAGCTAGTGAAACTGCCCGACGTGGAACTATCGGTGTAGTTGCTTTAGATACTAACGGAAGGTTGTCTGTAGGTACTTCCACTGGAGGTAAAGGCTTTGAGCGGGTTGGTCGTGTTAGCGACTCTGCAATGCCAGCAGGTAACTATGCTAATAAATATGCCGCAGTTAGCTGTACTGGGATTGGAGAAGACATTATTGATGAATGCTTAGCAGCTAAAATCGTCGTACGCGTTACCGACGGAATGACTCTAGAAAAAGCTATGGAACGTTCATTTGAGGAAGCAGAAGGACGTCAGCGAGATTTTGGCGCGATCGCCCTTGATGCTAATGGAAAAATAGCTTGGGGTAAAACCAGTCAGACTCTCTTAGCGGCTTATCATGATGGGAAAAGTATTGGCGATACTCTTGAAGCTACCAAAGAAGTGCAAACAGTTTGTTTATAGAAAAATTTGTTTGTAGAGAAATTTGTTTGTAGAAAAAAATATAGAATTTCTAGAGACGTAGCACTGCTATGTCTCTATTTTTAGTTGGATGTCTATTTTTGTAGTTGTGGAGTCTCTGGTTTGTTTTTAATATTCCAGTCAGATTTAACTTCTTGGCGAGAACGAGCAATCGCCAGGGAATTATTGGGAACATCCTTTGTAATAGTTGAACCTGCTGCTATATAAGCATTATTGCCAATACTAACGGGTGCAACTAATACACTATTAGAACCAGTACCGGTGCGATCGCCAATAATAGTACGGTGTTTGTTAAGACCATCATAATTAGCAGTAATTGTACCAGCACCAATATTTACCTGGCTTCCAGTACTAGTATCGCCAAGATAGGAAAGGTGAGCAACATTAGTATTCTCACCTAATGTCGTCTTTTTAAGTTCAACAAAATTACCAATACGGCACCCTGCAGCAACTTCTACATGATTGCGGAGGTGAGCATAAGGACCAATTCTTGTACCATCTTGAATTGAACTATCAGTAATCACTGAATACTGAGCAGTTACATTTTTACCTAATTTACTATTTTCAATTAAACTTCCTGGACCAATGCGACAACCAGCTTCAATTTTGGTGCTTCCCCGTAAATGAGTTTGGGGTTCAATAATTACATCTGATTCTAATTCTACTGTTTCATCAATAGTGATGCTACCGGGATTAACCATTGTCACACCAGCAGCCATCCACTTTTCTTTTACTCGTCTTTGTAAAATTTCATATGCATTAGCTAGTTGCAAGCGATTGTTGATACCAAGAATTTCTTGACTATCCTCTATATCAACAGCCATTACGGGTGCAACTTTAGTGACTGCATCTGTAATATAGTATTCTTTCTGAGCATTATTTGCTTCTAGATGAGGTAATACACGAGCTAAATCTCGCCAACGAAAGCAGTAAATTCCTGCGTTAACGCGACAATTTTTTTTCTCATCTAGAGTACAGTCTTTATCTTCAACTATTTTTTCTACAATATTTAAACTATTACAGAAAACTCGCCCATAACCTTTAGGGTTTGAGAATTGTGCAGTGAGTATTGTTGCAGCATTCTGATATTTTTGGTGAGTTTCTAATAAATTCTCGATCGTTTCACTGCAAAGCAATGGAACATCGCCGTTTAACACTAATAAATCCCCATCGTACCCTTCCAAGTGAGGAAGAAGTTGTTGAATAGCATGTCCGGTACCCAACTGTTGTGTTTGTTCAACAAATTCTAGGTCTGAAATTGGTTTCATAGCTATTTTAACTTCTTCAGCCTTATAACCAACTATTGCTATGCGGCGTAATGGTGAAAGTGGTTCAACACTATCTATTACTCTTTCTAAAAGTGATTTGCCTCCCAAAGAATGCAAAACTTTGGGCAGGTGAGATTTCATTCTAGTTCCGCGTCCTGCCGCTAAAATTGCTACAACTACCATAATTTAGCTATCGGCTATCTGTAAATTACTATGAATGCTCGACATCAATTAAGACTTCGGCCCAGATCATAGCAGCTCATTAGATTAACCCGAAACCTTAGTAGTTTACAATTATTAAAAAATCTTATAAAGATTCCAAACCGTTCGATATTTTAAAATAATAGTATTTGCCATGAAATCTAAGACCAAATTTCCTGCAATATCCTTGTAGCACTACGCGCAATTCAATAGCCTAAAGTCGAAAGCTCATAACTTGCAAGATTTATTGATGTCTTCAGCTTACTACGTAATTCCATAGTGTATCAAAATAACTAGACTAAATAGTTGTATTGATTTTTATAGCCTTGGAGCACAAAACCCACTTCTTCTAGGGTTGGGATAGACAGAGATGTGAATGCCAGTATTAATATTCTTAAACGAGGACTAAGTACTGTGGGGCACACAGGAACTTACGCTTGGGGAGATTTGCCCTCTTGGGCAGTTGGTGCAAGCCTGCTGTCTAATGGCGAGTCACCGAACCAAGAATCCCACAGCCTTTAAGGCGTGGGAGTGTCAATGCTTTTCACAACAATTAATAAAATCAGCAAAAAGTTTTATAAGCTCTGGATTTCGCCATCCTTTTTCTGTTTCTTCTTGCATTACTTTGAGTGCGTCAATTGGATTATAAGCCTGCTTATAGGGTCGTTCGCTTGTTAAAGCATCATAAATATCAATTACTTGAAATACCTGTGCTAGATAGGGAATTTCATTTCCTTTCAAAGCATCAGGATAACCAGAACCATCCCAACGTTCGTGATGATGACGAATAATTGGGATAACTCCACGCATACTTCTTAAGGGTTGACAAATTTTTTCTCCAATTAACACATGTCCCCTCATGATTTCCCATTCATGAACTGTTAATTTTCCTTGTTTCAATAATACAGCGTCAGGAATTCCAACTTTACCAATATCATGAAGATAACCACCCCACATCAAATCTCTAATTTGATGGCGAGGCAAATTTAAATATTCTCCAAATGCTTGACCGAGACTAACTAAACGTTCACAGTGATCGCCAGTATTAGGATCGCGACTTTCTATTGCTCTGGCAATAGAAAATAAGACTTTTTCCGCATGATCTAAATCTTCATTTAAACGTTTTTGATGAACCAAGGATTTTACTCGAGCAGCTAACTCTACTCGGTCGAAGGGCTTAGACAAAAAATCATCAGCGCCGACTTCAATTCCGCGAATGCGAGAGCGCCGATCGTTAAGTGCTGTAATGAATATCACCGGAATTAACCTGGTTTGTTCGTCTTGTTTGACGATTTGACAAACTTCAAAGCCATCCATCTCCGGCATCATCACATCCAGTAAAATTAAATCTGGTTGTTTGTGATTAACTAAATCTACAGCAGTTGCACCACTTTCCGCCTCGATAACTTGATATCCTTCCATTGCCAATAAGGCAACAGCAGTCATACGACTAGCGGCATTATCATCAACTACTAAAACTTTTGGTGCATCTACTTCAAAGGCATTCACTGTCAGACCTTTGGCTTGTAAATTTGTTGCAAGAATTGAATCATAAATATACTTAACATGAGGGTTATTTTCTATGTCAGAAAATTCTCCTTTCTTTTCTAGTCTTTGTTCTTCTGCTAAGTCTGGTTGAGATAATTCGGAAGAATAATTTTCTAAATTTTCTAAACCTAGGACTGTGGGGTCTGAATCAATAGTATTATCTTGAATCAAAAAATTTGACTCATTAATATTTTCCTCATTAGGAATTCTATAATTGGACTTCCATTGAATCACAAAGGTGCTCCAATATCTTAAAAACGGTTAACGGTAAAATCTAAAAAAGAGTTGCTAATAAATTGAATAACTATATTTAAAGAATTTTTATCAAACATTATAACAATGCATGTTTATACTTTTGAAAGCAAGCAAATATTCTATGTGTTTTTATGAGAACAGATTTGTGGAAATACAAAAAGTGCAAATTTAAATAATACTTTTCATCTTGTAATCCAGTATGAGGAATTTTTGCAAAGGTTAAATCAGGTTTTTTACGGAAATTTATTAGCATAGAATAATTCCGATAATATTTCACTGTTTAAGTTCAAATAAAACTCAAACTCTTTTAACACATCAACAAGTTTTTAGCTGCTTTTCTGATGTCTATTATGATATTACTTACCGGCAATATGAAACTATTATTAAATAGTCATTGCAGTGATATATAACTTGTTTATTTTGTGATATGCATCACAAAATAAAATGCACTATTTGTTTTAAAGGGATCGAAAATAGGGAATGAGGTAATAGACGTTGATGATTAATGTATTTCCCAGTAGGATAAATCATTAATCCAGTTCAAAGCTTGTTTCTTTCTCAAAATAGTATTTAACACAAAATACTGCACGCGAAGTTATTGAGTCTGGTTGCAGCAAAAACCAACACAGCTATTGGTCGAGAAAAGCCAGTACAAAATATCTTCCTTTCCTTGACTCCTGATGTTTGTGAGGTTCTAAGTTAGTATAGCTGGTATAGTTCAGTATTAGCTACATATTATTAGTAAATAAATTTACTAAGCAGAATTGAGCGCAAGTACATTATTCTCTTACTATCTTGATTCCCACCGCTTGCGCCAATGAGAAGTAGGTTCTAATTTTGAGGTTTTTTGTTCTTCCTGTCGTCTTTGAATAATAATGTTTGCAGAATCTGTTAATTTTGGATCGCGGTAAGGTATGCTAGCCCGAGTCAGTAAATGCTCTTGTTCCGATTGAGATAAAGGTGATAATTCTACAGCCTCACTGAGAGTTGCAATTGTTCCGGGAGTTCGTCTACCAACTGGTGCAGTTGAACCTACTTTTAATTGGGCTACTTTCATCGCCATACGCACAGCTGCAGCACAAGAATAAGTTGCGAGTAAACCGTCAGTTTTTAAGCATTTAGACACTAGGTTAATAAATTCAATAGTCCAAAGTTGAGGACATTGGGGTGGAGAAAAAGGATCCAGAAAAATTGCATCGGCGCGAAAACCCGAACTATAAACATTTTGAATTGAGGATCTAGCATCATCAATTAGTAATTGAGCGTGAAGATTTTGTCTGTGGGCTTCTTGTTTAACTGCAATTTCGGTCAAAATATCTGTATATTCGTAATTCCAGTTGTCAAACAAATTATGAGCAATCGCAACTTGTGGTACAGAAGTATTTATTTCTAAAGCAATAATCTCAATTTTACAGTTTGGGTTAATCTGCCAAATTGTTTGTAAAGCTGCTGCAGTGTTATATCCCAAGCCATAACAAATATCTAATATTTTTAATTGCGAACGATGGGCTTTTCGATCCAATAATGTTGGTTGAACGAATTTTAAAAAACTTTCTTGGCGAGCTCCATAATGGCTGTGGAAAGATTCATCAAATTCTGTGGAAAAGAAAGTGAAAGAACCATCTCCTGTAATTTGGGGTGTAAAACATTCTTGTTCTGACATGGGTACAAAAAATTGATAATAGTAAATATTAACTAGACATATTAATTAGAAACCTTAATTGCAAAATAACCAAAATATTTGTGATGAGTAGTGATCGATTTGTTGTTTCTTGTGAATGGCTATCAAAACATCTCGAAGACCCGGATGTTGTAATAGTAGATTGTCGTTTTTCCCTACCCGATCCCCAACTAGGACGAAAGCAGTACCAAACTTCCCACATTGACGGAGCTTACTACTTGGATTTGAATGAAGATTTGTCTTCTCCAGTGAAAGAACATGGTGGAAGACATCCTTTACCAAATATTACGGAGTTAGCTAATAAGTTATCCAAGATGGGGGTAAACTTCCAAAAAACATTGGTGGTAGCCTATGATGACTCCCGTTTAGCTTTTGCTTCGCGCTTGTGGTGGTTGTTGCGCTACTTGGGACACGATCATGTCGCTGTACTCAATGGTGGATTTGCTGCGTGGGATAAAGCTGGTTATCCTTTGACAGAGAAAATTCCTCCTATTGAGCAAGCTAAATTTGATCCCCAAATCCAGTCAAACATAAAAGTCGATATTAATGGGGTGAAAAATCGTAAAAATTTACCAGGAGTAACTTTGGTAGATTCTCGGGATCGCGATCGCTATGAAGGAATTAGAGAACCAATAGATAAAATTGCTGGACATATTGATGGCGCAGTTAATTATCCTTGGAAAGAAGTAACAGATGAAAATGGTTATGTAATTCCTCAAACAGAACTACGTCGTCGATGGTTAGATTTAGAGGGTAAGGAAGAAATTTTGGTTTATTGTGGTTCTGGTGTTACTGCTTGTGTGAATTTACTCTCGCTAGAACTCGCACAAATCCATACCGGTAAACTTTATGCTGGTAGCTGGAGTGATTGGATTTCTTATATGTAGTTAACAGTTACCAGTTACCAGTTACCTGGTTAATGCGCAATACTTACAGTACGCTTGCTTACGCTAGCCGCTAACCGCTAGGCGCTAACAGTTACCAGTTACTAGTTGATGTACTATTTACACTCACGTGTACCACTGCGATATCTACGGAACGGAGTCACTAACAGTTATTAGTTAAACTGTTACTAATCTCTAGTCACCAATTCCTAGTTCTAAAATTTACCTAAATTAAAACTTACCTAAATTAAAACTTACCTAAATCTAAGTTGTAATTAATACTGAAAAACCAACCATCAAAGTCAATATTATCTTGGGTTGAACTACCAAGAGAAATTCCTGTCTGTAGGCTGAGATTGCTATAGTCAGACATTTTATAGTTGAGACTAGCTAGGAATCTGTGGTAATTGTCTTCCCGTATACGTTCGGTAAAATCTGAGTAGTTGAACTGATAACCCAAACCAACTTGCAAAGGTTTTTGTAAATAATAATTCAAGAAAATTGAGAGATAATTAATAACACGATCCCGCTTCCTGGGAATATCAGTTAAACTTACACGCAATTCATAAAAGCTATCTAACATTAATTTTTTACTTAATGGATCTCGTCTTCCCAAAGACAAGCGGAATGCATTTTCATTCAGAAATTTTTCTCCCGACCCAATATTGTAGCGATCGCTATCTCTGGCATAAAATAACTGCTGGTTTCTCCAACCAATTTCTGCATACATTTTTGGACTAAGTCGTTGGAAAATTCCTAGATTAAATCGAAGCTGGTTATAGTTAAAATCCGTTTGATCCATGTAGCGAAATATATTGCCATCGATAGATCCTCGCAAGTAAGTTTTACCCCCGATTCGGAGGGGAAGGCTTGATAGTGTAAGTCCCGAATAAAATAGACCATCTGATTGTGGATCTACCTCTGCAGAAAAAATATTACTTGTCTGAAAATAACCAAAGCGGGCTAACAAATAACCTACAGGCTTAAATTTTGCTACTGGTTGTTCTGGTATTGGTAATTGTTCTAGTGGTCTTTCTAAGACTCTAACAACTCCTAATTCAGTATCAGAATCTGTATCTACGCCATTCTTTACATCTTTCTTACTACTTGAATTTGCGGACTGTTGTTGTTGATTTATTTCTAATACTTGTAATAGCCTTTGAATTTTTTTATTTCTTTTAGATTCTGTTGTATTTAAATTTTTTTCTATTTCTGCGGGGGATGGATTGCTGTCAATATTCGCTGCTTCACCTTCTACTGGTGGTGGGTCTACTATTTGAGAATTTTCGATTTGAGAATTTTCTGGGGTTGGATTGGGATTTTCCTCATTTTTAACTGGTGATTCTACGGGAGTTTGTGGTGGTGATTCAGTTGTCTGGGAAAGCAAGTAAGGGAACGAGGTTGGTAAGTAACTCTGATTATTTTTGTATAGCTGAGAATCTTCTTGGATAAATTGATTGACTGGAATTTGACAAAATTGCAAAGCATTTATGCTTTCAAGTTTCCCAAACTGACTTTCACGGTCAGACTTTTTTTTAAACTCAGTATTTATACAGTTATAAATCAATTTAATATCAGTATTTTTTGTTTTATGTTCTAAATCAATTCCCTCAGTAACAGCATCAACAATTGAAGCGTTTCTCAATCGAGATTTTAAATTAAATTGGTCTATGGGACCTACTGAATGCACTAAAAATTTTGTATTTTTGAGTAGAATTTTCTTTGGGAATTTTTCCTCTTTGGGGAGTATTTCTCGAGAATAACGCTGTGGATTTAATACATCATTTTTTTGTTCTACAATATCATGCTGGTATTGATTACATGTATAAGTTTTTTGTAACCTAAATTGAGAAAGTGCTATATTTGGGTTCGTGCAGACTTGAATTTGATTGCCCATATACAGACTTGTTTCATTTGCTGAAGCTGCATTTGGTTGTATAACAAAGCTTAATACTCCATTGGCAGTAATAAGAATTGGTAACCAGGAATTTTTTTCTTTCTTGGTTCGCATACTTAGTAGTTTGTACTCACAAAAAAAGTATATTTTTAAACTATACTTCCAATATAAAAATCTAATTTATCAGAAGTTTAGTTTTTTGTTGCCATTCTCGTACTCAGTTTTTCAAAAATCAAGCAAAAATAAAAGTGACAAATAATACTTTTTGTCAAATTGTGCGATTCTGTATTGTTACTTGTGAAAATAACTAATAAATTTATTATGTTGATATTTTGAAAAGTTTTTAAATAGTCAGCGTAATCACTTATTAATTTTGTTATAAATAGTGTCAGGGGAAAAGCTATATATAGGATCCGCATCTAACTGGTTTGAGTATCAGTTAAAACATTAAGGTTCCCAGATAAATATGTTTTGCAAAATATTTTCAATTTTAATTCTTGGTGCATGGGGAGTGACACTTCTACCTTTTTCTGGGGTAGCCCATGCTAAGGTTCCGTTGACAAAAGCAGAAATCCACAAGCTTCGGAATCTAGTGCAACTCAGGTTAAAAAAACAACCTTGGCGCAAAGCACGCATAACAGATCGCATGATACCCGGAGATAGTCTATCTACGGGTAAAGCTTCCCTAGCCGATTTACGCTTTAATGATGGCTCTCTCGCAAGGGTAGGAGAGCGGGCTATATTTCGTTTCCTACCGAAAACAAGGCGTTTCTTTCTTTCCAACGGTACGGCTTTATTACTTATTCCACCGGGTAGGGGAGGAGCACGTATTCGCACCCCGAATGCTGCTACTGCAATTCGTGGTTCCGCATTATTTGTACGTTACGACAAAGTAACAGATACTACTATCGTCGGAGCATTAACAGATAGTGGGATTCAAGTATCTAATAAAGATGCATCACAAACTCACGGGTTAGCTGCGGGTCAGTTATTAGTAATAGTTAAAGACAGAATCGCAGGCTTGTATGATTTCGATCTAAGAACATTTTATGAGACTAGCGAGTTGGTACAGGGGTTGGATCTAACAAACTCCACAGTACCGAATCCAGACCCAGCGATCGCTAGCGTTCAAGCTGAAACTACAGATGCTCTAGCTAAGCAAAAGCCTTTGATTAGTGCAAAGGTTGAAAAAAATCCATCTTTTATTAAATTAAGTACTCAAAATCCTAGGAAAACAACAGTAAGTCCAATTACTCAAAGTCAACAAGCTGTAGATGTAATAGATGCATCTCAAGTAGGGTCAGGAGTTAGAAGAAATAATCCAAATTTTCCAAGCAATAATAACAAACCTGTAACTCAACCTTCAACAGATCTCTTACCTGCAACACCTGTTGCACCGGTTACTTCAACACCGGCAACGAAACCTGAACCGATAAAATCACCATCATCAGGACCAAATGTAATAATTAGGACTAACCAGCCAACACAACCTCAACCTGCAACTCCAACTCCACGAACGCAGGAAATTCCTTCACAACCTCAACCTGCTACTCCAACTCCACCAACTCAGGAAATTCCTACACAACCCGAACCTGCTAGTCCTGTAACTCCACGAACGCAGGAAATTCCTTCACAACCTCAACCTGCTACTCCAACTCCACCAACTCAGGAAATTCCTACACAACCCGAACCTGCTAGTCCTGTAACTCCACCAACTCAGGAAATTCCTACACAACCAGAGCCTGCTACTCCCGTAAATCCACCAACTCAGGAAATTCCTACACAACCAGAGCCTGCTACTCCCGTAACTCCACCAACTCAGGAAATTCCTACACAACCAGAGCCTGCTACTCCCGTAACTCCACCAACTCAGGAAA
>NZ_JASJDK010000200.1 GCF_030065675.1 Mastigocoleus sp. MO_188.B34
GCTTTAGGGAATTTAGGGGATGCTGCTAAACCCTACGTTCAAGATATTCTTACTTTCATCAAAGATGAAAAGGTTGATTCAAATATTCGCCATAGTGCAGCTTATGCTTTAGGGAATTTAGGGGATGCTGCTAAACCGTACGTTCAAGATATTCTTACTGTCATCAAAGATGAAAACGTTGATGATTATATTCGCAGTAGTGCAGCAGAAGCCTTAGGGAATTTAGGGGATGCTGCTAAACCCTACGTTCAAGATATCGCCGCTATCCTCAAAGATGAAAACGTTGATTTAAATGTTCATGCAGCACAAGCTTTAGGAAAAATTGAAAAGCTAAATTTAAATCAAATTTTGTTGGTTTTAAACAACTTTTACTATCCAAAGCAATCATCCTTAGATGAATGGCGCTTCCGAACCTACTTCTTTGCTGGTGGAACTGAAGAAACAAAAATTCTACTAAAATGGTTGGGACATTACGATCGCAGCAAAATTCCTACTAAAATCACCCACAAGGAAGCTAAAGAAACCTTAGAACTCTTTGCTAAAATTTGGCAACCCAGCGAAGGATTAAGATTACGCAAGGATTTAGCTTACAGAATAGTTCAAGTTAGTAAACTAGCTTCTTGGAAAACCCAAGACATTTTTTTACTGGAAACTCACCGCAATAACCTCAAAAAAGCTGGGTACAACGAAGCTGATTCCATTGAGTCAGTAATCATTAAGCTCAAAGGTTGGCAATGGTATTACAATTTCAGAAATATCATCTTAATTCACGCTGCTTTCTGGCTTTTACTCATCTTTGCTTACCCCAAATCTCCCCAAATTCAAGCCATCTTTTTCTGGAATCCTTGGGTAAGAAAAATTTTTGGTATGGGTTATGTCGGCTTTATGCTTACCTGGGTTCCTTTTCTGCGTCGCAAACTATTTGAACCGTTCCAAATTTCTTTACTTGCAGATGCTAGATTAAATAACTTTGACCAACAATCCTACTTTTCATCATCAAAAGTTGTCAAAAATCCCAATTCAAAACAATTTCTGGCGATCGCCGAAGCAATACCAAATATCAAAGGACAAACTGTCTTAATTGGGGATTCGGGCTTAGGTAAGTCGATGTTTCTGCGATACCTAGCAAAAAACTCTCTTTCAACTGTAGTTTATTTACCTGCTAGCAAGTGTGAAAAAGGTGTTATTGCAGCAATTCAAGCAAAACTACACGGACAAGCACAAGATGCTCGATTCCTGAAAAATTTGATTTACAGTGGTGCAATTGACATTTGTATCGATGGGCTGAATGAAGTTACAGCAGATACTAGGTCATTAATCAAACAATTTGTGGAAAGCTATTTCCGGGGTAATATTATCATGACCACCCAACCCTTGGAATGGGAACCCCCGACAACAGCTAAAATAATTTATTTACGACCGCTGCAACAAGAACAAATAGAAGAATTTTTAATTTCTCGTCAACTACACAACGGTGTAGGTTATCTCATCAAGGATTCTGAATACAAAGAAGCTTGCAAAGAATATCTCAAAAAAGCTTTCAACAATCGACAACCACCCGAAGAACTAAAAGCAATCAAACGGGTAATTTCTAACCCAATGGATTTAGTTTTGGTTGCTCAAATGCTATCACAAGGCAAAAAACCAGATCTATTTCGTTTGCAAGAGCAGCAATATAACTTAATGGCTTCCGAATATCAGCAAGAATGGGGACATCCATTTCCACTGAAAAAATTCTCATCATCCGTATACGAAATGCGACTTAACCATGATACAACTTTGAATGTAGAAGAATTTCATCAAGAATTACTTAGTTTAGAAGACGAAAAATATAAAATGGTTATCAGCCGTCAATGGCAAGGTACAAACGGCGAAGCGATGAAAGAATGGTACTTTCGCCATGATAAGATAATGGACTTTTTTCTAGTACAAAACTTTCTTGGTGACAGCGAAGAAATCCAAACAAGGTTAAATAAACACATCGGCGATCCACGGTTTCGCGGAGTTTACTTTTTACTCGCAAACCTGCTCGAACCCGATGCAGCATTTGGGCTACGAGAAAGTTTAATTCAATACGCTGCTGACACCAACGACCATACAGTAAGTGATACTTTCGTAAAATTGTTACGGTCTAGATCTGCGTCTTTAAAAAAGAGTTTAAATAATATTGATTAAATATAGATTTAAATAACTAAATCTAACTTTTCTTCTTACTTCTTATATCAATTCAATAAATCATTGGAAATAGATTTTCCGGTAGAGACGTAGCATGCTACGTCTCTACAGAAATTTATTTGTCTCATGATTTTTCCAAATTGGTATTACTCCTGACTTCTGATTTCTGACTTCTGACTTCTGACTTCTTCTCAAGCATATATATTCACAGCATCTCGAGCTTCTTGATGCAATGCATCAGCAATTCTGAACATTTCCTGTCCAGCATGCAAATAACTTTCATCGTAGTTGAGAGGAAAATATTCCAATTCATTTAACCCATCTCCAACCCTATCTAGGCAATAATACAGATGAGCCGCAGCTCTCGCCAAAATAGCAGGGTTAGGTAAAGAACGAAAAGTATTTTGTGCTTGCTTAATTTTGTCTTGACAAACTTGTAAATAATCCTGAAACTCTTCTAAAAGTTGATCATCAAAGGGATCGGCAGCCAATTTTTCAATTTGTGGTTGCAAAGAATAAAGAATTTTATGAAGTAAACTACTAACTGGTTTATAAACAAAGCGCAGCCATTCCTCAATTTTCTCATCTTCATTTTTTCGACGTTTGCGCTTTGCTTGGTGTTGTTGTTGCGCGGTCGCTGCTCTTTTCTGTCTGCGATCGCTAGTTTGTCGATCATGACGATCAAAGCTAAAGTTTCCAATCCCCAATTGTCGATCATAGGATTGACGACGTTGAACGTCACCTAATATTTCATAGGCAGCATTTATACGAATAATTTGCTCGTTATCTTTATTTTGCTGATTGGTATCGGGGTGATACTGCTTTACTAAACGACGATAAGCTTGTTTTATTTCCGCTTGACTTGCATCCGGACTAACCTCAAGAATTTCATAATGATTGGGTTCTGCCATATTTAGACATATTTAGAACTCATATTTTAGAAAAAGTATTCTTAGAAATATATTTCATAAAAAGCATTTTAGAAAGATATTTCAGAAGCATATCTTTAGGTGATATTACTAGCGACTCTTGGCTCTAAATCTTGAAATAGTGGTGTGCTTAAATACCTCTCTCCAAAACTTGGTTGTACCATCACAATCAACTTCCCTTTATTGTCTGGACGTTTAGCAACCTGAATTGCAGCACATAAAGCCGCTCCACTAGATATACCAGATAATAGACCTTCTTTTCTCGCTAGCAGCCTACCATAATGAATTGCTTCTTCATCAGTAACAGTAATTACTTCATCTATTAATTTTACGTTTAATACTTGGGGAACAAACCCTGCACCAATTCCTTGGATTTTATGGGGTCCAGGTCTACCACCAGATAATATTGGGCTGCTCGCTGGCTCAACTGCGATCGCTTTGAAGTTAGGTTTACGTGCTTTAATGATTTCAGAGATACCTGTAATTGTACCGCCGGTACCGACCCCCGCAACAATCATATCTACTGTTCCATCTGTATCCTGCCAGATTTCTTCCGCTGTTGTTTCTCTGTGTATTTTCGCATTTGCAGGATTGCGAAATTGTTGCAACATATACGCATGAGGCGTTTTGTCTACGATTTGTTGGGCTCGGCGAATTGCTCCATTCATCCCTTCTATCCCGGGAGTCAATTCAAGTTCGGCTCCATATGCTCTCAACATCGATCGCCTTTCAGCACTCATTGTTTCCGGCATTGTTAAAATTAACCGATACCCCCTTGCTGCTGCAACCATTGCTAGAGCAATACCAGTATTTCCAGATGTAGGTTCCACCAATACTGTCTTAGTGGGAGAAATTAAACCTTCAGCTTCAGCAGCATTAATCATACTTATGCCAATGCGGTCCTTAACTGATGCTGCAGGATTCATACTTTCCAACTTCACCACAATATTTGCTATGCAGCCCTCTGCTTGGGGAATACGGTTAAGTTGAACTAGGGGAGTACGGCCAATTAATTCTGTAATATTACGAGCAATATTCATTTTACTGTGTTTTTTTTACAAGAAATAAAAAGATGTTTATAACAAAATTGAGAACTCAAGATAGAGTTTCAGAAACAAAAATACCTAATTACTAGATTTTGAATCCACCAGATTTTGAACCTAAGAGACTTTGAACTTAACAGGCTGAAACTAACCGTAGTTTAGATATTTGTCATCCAGAAATAATTTACGATTGCTAGTAGTAAAGTTTAATCGACTATTACAAGATAATAACCAAGTTGAAATTAGATGTAATACATGATGTCTAACTGTTTGTGTGAATCCCGTTGCTCGCATAAATCAGCAAGAGTGTATTTTTTTAAAACTGAATTCGCTGCAAAACGTGCTTCTTGCCAAATTTCTTGAACAATAACACTTTCCACTGTTTTGGGTTGTTTTTCTTCTTCACATCCATGTATTTTATCTAACCCTTCTAAACATACTAAAATTTCAAAAACAGTTATTTTTCGTGGTTCTCTAGTTAAAAAATAGCCCCCCTTTGATCCACGTTGGCTTTTAACCAAGCCCCCGCGCCTAAGAGTTGCTAATAATTGTTCTAGATAACGGTCAGGTATATTTTGTTTAGTTGCAATCTGTTTTATTTGTAGTGGCTCAGCCAAGTGATACTTAGCTGCAAGTTCTATTAATGCCAGAATTGCATATTCAGATTTACATGATAGTTCCACAGGCAACAAATAGTAACTTCGCAGAGCGGAATGAAAATTTAGAGATGAAAATTGAGAGATTAAAACTTACTTAGAGATAATTATTAAGGATAATTACCAGCATGGCTAAGACTCTCTACTATTACAGTATACTCCGGTTCTCCACTGGGGTTTGTTGTTTTCCATGTTATTTTCCATAAACTCTTAGGGGGTACAGCATTGCTGCACCCCCGATGAAAAGGAATCAGAGATATTTAATTCTGAATTTCTCCAATATTTCAGGATTTCAAGTTCAAAATCTCCAATTCAAGATCTCAAATTCAAAATCTCAAATTCAAAACCTGAAATTCAAAACCTCAAATTTTTTAGAAGCTGAATGTAGTTCTTAAAGTACCGATAAAGGCATCTTCTGCATCATCACCTTGACCGGGAGCAGTTAAGTAGATGATACCAGGAGTAATGGCAACATTATCATTAACTCGATACTTGTAGAAACCTTCAATATGGTAGGGTCTTGCGCCATCAATTTCCCCACGATAAGGTTGTGCACCAGCATAGATACCTAAAAGGTTACCTTGCTTACCAAAATCAGGGAAGGCTACGCCCGCACCATAGCTCCAGACTTCACCATCATCATTACTACCAAAACCGTTCAAATCGGTGTAAGAGACAAAACCACTGATAGAAATTTTGTCGCTTGCTCTGAAGGCTGCCGATAAACCATATGAATTACTGCTGTAAGGGTTCTGCGCACCGTCAATCAAACCTCCTACACGTCCCCCGAAGTTTGCCGGACCGCTACCAACACTAGCTTCAGTAATGTTGCCATCATCAAACAATAAACTTCCTGGACCATGATAGCCATGTACGTATGTAGCTGCAACTCCGAGGCGATCGCTAAGGTTGAAGTTTAACTGACCTAGTGCTGCATAGTTTCCGTTAAACAAGCCTTCACCCTCTCCAGGACCATTTCCTTCAGAGGCGAGATAACCTAAGGTCAAAGAAGTACCCTTAAGGATGCCGCCTTTTTCACCAAAGCGGAAGTTAAGTGCAGCACCTGCACCACCACCAATGCGATAGATAGGATTTTGTGAAGCAAATGTAGATAGTGCACCTTGACCGTCATCGTCTTCTTCACCCTCAAAGTAAGGGTTATTAGTAGCAGCGTAGTGACTGTGTCTACCACCAGCAGCAGCCACGTATAATTTTGCCGGTCCAACAGGTACTTCGTAAGTCAATCTACCTATTTCAACATCGTTACCATTATCAGGCTCATTAAAGGTTTGAGTACCTTCAAAAGTATCTACTGCATTATCGTTCTCGTCATTGAAATTAAACCTTTCGGCATTACCAGAATCAAGACGAGTGATCAACCTATCTTTACCGGTAAAGCTAGTCTCTAAACCCAAACGAACGCGATTTTGGAAGACAGTGTTATTGTCATCAGCACCATCACCAAAAGCATCCGTGAGAGCAAAGATTGCCTCTCCTTTTAGTTTTGTAGTTGTAGAGAACTGATTTGCTTCCAATTCTGCAGTCCGAGCTTCTAATGCATCTACACGACCGCGCAATGTCGCCAATTCTGCAGAAAATTCTTCTTGTAACCGCTGTAAAGTTGCCAAATCTTCTTTAGTTACCAGGTCGGCTGTTGCAGTTGCAATCAGTTCATTTACCCTGTCCAGACAAGCATTCAAACCAGCTGCAAATTCATATCTGGTCATTGCACGGTTACCACGATAGGTACCGTTAGGATAACCAGCGATACAACCGTATCTTTCTACCAGAGACTGTAAAGCCTGAAATGCCCAGTCAGTCGGTTGTACGTCAGAGAACTGAGAAACAGATGTTACTTGGGATTGAGAATCGCCACTAACTCCCTCTTGACTATAGCGATTAATTTTCTCTAGTTCGCTAACTTGAACTGTTTGCTGTTGTTGAGTTTGTTGTTGAACTTGGGCTATTACTTCTGATTGGTTTAGGACTTCTTGACTATTTAATGCTAAAGCCTCTTGTTTTTCAGCCTGAGATAATTCTTGTGTTGTTGAGACTTTGGATGACCCTGCATTAGTTGCAGCGATCGCCGAAGTTGAGACAAGTATGGATGCTCCAAAAACAGCTGGAGTTACCACCAAGGATTTCCACAACAAATTAGACATTTTTTCTATTCTCCTCACAACCTTGCATAGACAATTTGACTTGCTGCAAACACGATTCCTTGAAATTAACTAAATCTTTTTCTGTGGAAGAGGCTAGACTGCCCTACCTATGATTTTAGTTTTTTTTGCAAAGCTAATAGCTCAGAAGAATTTTTAATTAATACTTTCGTTATTAACTTATGCAAAAACAGTGCAAAAACATTTATTTATAATATCGAATTATAAATCATTTGATTAATATAGCAACATGAGAAAATATAAGTCCTATATTATCTTAATAGTTAAATATACGTAATATAGATATCGAAGTTTATTATCATAATTGCTTATGATTTAAGGTGATTTTTTTTATTATCTCAAATTAAAACTCATTATTTTTACAGTTTTTTTTTACATATCTTTTGTCCGTATTTTTTAAGGGAAAGTCTTAGGGTTACTATTTACAATACTTGTATATCCGTGTAAATAAGCTTTTTTGGGGAAATAATATTTCTTTTGAGACTTTTCTATCTCTTGCAAACATAGTATAATTTCAGACTATGCAATAATATATTCTTTGTTTTAAAAATACTTTTTTGTAGATAACCGAATATTTTATACATACAACTTGTAAGTTATTTATTAGCTTAAAGTAATATAACTTACTGCATTATTTATCGATCGCGATTTTAAACCAAGATTAGTTTCATGATGTTCTATATAGTATTAAATAATTGATAGTATTTGTTAAAAAAAATTCACACTGTTGCTTTGTCAATCACTTAGAAAATACCTGCATAATTGCTTATGTTTTGCGTATTCATAAGTTAATCAAATATCTTTAATGTTATAAAGAATACTATTGAATTTAACGTCTGGGAATTTTATCAGCAGGATAATTTAGCTAAACTTTGATTTACTAATGATATTTATATATAAATAAGAATTATAGGTAAATTCAAAATTATACGGTTAAGAATTGCACAAATAGTATATGTTCTCATCCTTTGTAGTGAAGGTAATTAAATGCGATATCTTTTATCCTAGTAACTCAAATATTTATCAAACCTGAAATTTAGGTTTCCCCTCATGCTGTGTATGGTTAGCTTGAAACTTGAAGTCTATTTTCGATGCCAACTTTTGTGTTCGAGCACAGCTTTTATTAAAAAACTAAGATGACCAATAGCATAACCCAAAGCCTAAAAGACAGGAGTTAAAGTTAAAATGTTCCCCACATATTATTTTTAGTTTTTACCCGTACATCAATCAATTTTTATTTGCGATCAAGATAATCAGGGTTGATTAACGGAAACTGAGAACTGTTAATTAACCCCTCAGCTTTAGCAGCAAGAAGGTAAAACTTTAGGTTGTTGTGTTTCTATACGTGAATACGCACGCAAGCTACTAGATTACATAGCAATATCACTTTAGAATCGAATAGAGGTTCGATTTAGATAATACTACGACTGAATTGCTTGGAGAGACCCCTTCATCATTAACCAAGCACTTTTGCGCATACATAGTACATTTCAATTAAAACCTAGCGTTTCCGCTGTGCTAACGCATCTCCACAAAGCATATTTATACTCAACCGAAAACTGCTATATATTTGCTATTGAAAAATTGTTATTAATATTGTCTATATAATATGCATAGAAAATATCGATGCTGAGCAATACAACTACAAATAATCTATAAACAATATTACCTAAAATTTTTGAAATATTTTTTTGGAATAAAAGTTGACCTTTGGGAAGAGCCAGGTTTCAACAACTATTTTCCTTTACTTAGAATCTGTAAAATTCTTACTTTTATTCAAATCACCTCTAAAAACTATCCGCTCTTATGATAGGCTAAGGAGCCTAGATAAGAGCGGTCTAGCGGGTCTTCAAGTTGCAACCAGACTGCCGGAAGGATCTCCAAGCGAACCTAGCTACTTGAGATTAACTAGTGTCTCAAAGAGACTTAGGTTAATCTTAGAGAACAGCCCCGGCACACAGCCGGCTTACTGCAACTTGAGGACCCATGCTTATACTACTATCTTGCATGGGCATCACCTCCTTTTTGCCTAAGCGGACTTAATCTCTAATTGCAAAGTCAATAAAATTAACTTTTGCTTGTCCTCCCTGAATATAACATACTTTTGCTTAACGACTAGTCAAGATAGTTCGGTTTACCGAAATAACTTGAGGTTGGCATTGCCATTGGTAAGGAAAAAGCATAAGTGAATAGGGATCTGATACGAAATCCGGGTTAATTACCCCTTTTTAGAATGAGAGAGGCAAGTGAAGTGTAGGAGGTGTGAGAAGTGTGGGGGGAAATCCCAAAAAATATAAAGGGAAAGGGACTTTAAAAATCGGATTTGGTATGAATGGAGTAGGGACGGAGCGCACCTTCACACTTCACAGCCTGCGTGTTTCTCTATCCCTCTCCCCAAACCGGACTTGACACTTTCGCGTCATCCGGCTTTCCATCATTGCAACCGACTATGGTTGCCAAATGAAGACG